>NZ_JBQGAB010000009.1:0-214531 GCF_056542605.1 Ruegeria sp. AB8 | reverse complement strand
TGGAGAACGGTCTGCGTTTCGCCATCCGCGAAGGCGGCCGCACCGTCGGCGCCGGCGTTGTGTCGAAGATCATCGAGTAATTCGCATCTGCAAAAAGCTACGGAAAGGGCGTCCCACGGGACGCCCTTTTTTTTGTTTTTGCTAAGCCTTCTGTAATGCTAACTTCTTTCGTATTGAGACATTGCAATTAGAAAGAGTCATAAGATGCATTTTTCGGCGCGTTCATTTTGTCTTGTCATAGCAGTTGTTTTCTCATCTACCTCAGCGTCTTCACAACAGATTGCGGATAAGATCTATCACGGAGGGCCCATCGTAACGATGAACGATACGGCTCCGTCCGCCGAAGCTGTCGCAGTTAAAGATGGGCGCATTCTTGCCGTTGGGTCGCTGTCTGACTTGTCGGCGCATCAGGGTGAAGAAACCGAAACCTATGATCTGGAAGGGCGCGCGATGCTTCCAGGTTTCGTAGACAGCCACGGGCATGTCGTTTTGGGGGGGGTGCAGGCTTTGTCCGCCAACCTTCTTGCGCCACCGGACGGGGAGGTCACTGATATCGCCAGTCTGCAATCCACACTGACAGACTGGGCCGAGGAGAATGCGCAGGCTGTTGAAAAGGTCAAAATGATCATCGGCTTTGGTTACGACAATGCGCAACTAAAGGAACTGCGCCACCCTACGCGGCAGGAGTTGGACGTGGTGTCCGAGGACCTGCCGGTCGTCATTATTCATCAGTCTGGGCACCTGGGTGTGGCAAACTCGAAAGCCCTGGAGTTGGCAGGCATCACAGCCGCCTCAGAGGCTCCTCCGGGTGGGGTCATTCAACGCGATGAGGCCGGGGAACCAAATGGTGTTCTGGAAGAATACGCGTTCTTTTCGGTTCTGGTGCCGATTTTGGGGAATCTGGGCGAGGAAGGTCTGGCGGCTTTTGCCCGAGCCGGAACCAAACTTTGGGCAAAGTTTGGATACACGACCGGGCAAGAAGGCCGGTCATCGGGTGAAATAGTCGAAGCTCTCAAGAAAGTTGCCGCAGAAGAAGGGCTTCCTATCGACGTTGTCGCGTTTCCAGATGTTCTCGAGTCGAGGGAGTATATTGGCGCAAACACCTCGGCGGATTATGACAACCGGGTTCGGGTAGGTGGCTGCAAGTTGACAATTGACGGATCGCCGCAGGGCTTTACAGCTTTGCGGGATCGACCCTATTACGATCCGGTTGGAAACTATGCCGCCGGGTATGCAGGATACTCCGCCATCACAATGGAGCAACTCCAGGATGCCGTGAACTGGTGTTTCGAGAACGGTTTCCAGATCCTCGTACACTCCAACGGTGAAGGGGCATCGGACATGCTGATTGCGGCCCTCGAAGAGGCGCAGATCAAGTATGGGGATCCGGGCAATCGGCCTGTTCTGGTTCACGGTCAATTTCTGCGAGAGGATCAGGTCGCCAGCATCAAACGGTTAGGAGTGTTCCCGACGCTTTTCCCTATGCACACATTCTACTGGGGTGATTGGCACCGGGAACACACAGTCGGTCCAGTGAATGCCGACAATATCTCTCCAACAGGGTGGCTGCATGAGCGGGACATGATGTTCGGCACGCATCACGATGCCCCGGTCGCCTTTCCGGACAGTATGCGTGTCCTTGCGGCGACGGTTACACGTCGAACACGGTCTGGTGACATTCTTGGGCCGCACCAGAGGGTTGATGTGATGACTGCGTTGAAAGCCATGACAATTTGGCCCGCCTGGCAACATTTCGAAGAAGATCAGAAGGGCTCAATCGAAGTTGGAAAAGTCGCCGATTTCGTCATTTTGTCCGACGATCCAACTGCTGTTGATCCCGAGAAGCTGGCCGAACTTGAAGTACTTGTGACCATAAAGGGGGACGAGGTTGTCTATGAGGCCGAAGACGGTATCAGGGAAGGCAATCTGCAATTCTCGCCGTTTTCGAAGGATCCAGTAATCGCGCATCTTTTTCTGCATGCGGTTTATCAAGGGATGAAGGTCGAAACCCCATGGCTCGTGCGGAATTAACATGAGTTTTTTCGCGGAAAGCTGAGGCGTTTTGTCGAAGATCATCGAGTAAATCGCATCTGCAAAAAGCTACGGAAAGGGCGTCCCGCAGGACGCCCTTTTTTGCTTCGTGCACGGCCGAGACTACTTCGCGAATGATCTCGGGGTGCGGACTCTGCTGAACATAAGGCCGTTCCACTCCTGCAAGCGGTTTGCCCTGCGGACGTGACCGCCCATTTTCAGAAACGCCGCTCGAAGCCCAGCTCAAACTCGGTTTCCGTATAGCTGTAGGCCCGGATATCAGACTGAGTTCGGTTGTATTCCAGTTGCAGGAACGGCGAGAAGCCGTTGCCGAAAAACAGATCGTTTTTTTCGACCCTGACTGCCGTACCCCATGACGTCTCGTCCGGTGAAGCGGTGAGGATCGGGCTAGGGGTCTGGAATGTCTTGTTTTCAAGATAGACGGACGGACGAAACGTGAAGCCGCCGCGAGTGTCAACCTGACCAAACAGGGTCAATCGCTTGCGCAAGTAATTATCCAGATCGCCTTCGACTGACTTGTCCTGGATCAGTGCGCTCAACCCGATGGATCCCCGCCCGCCGATGGACCGGCGAACACCAAGTTCGGCCTGAAATTCATGACCGTCCAGCGCGCTGTTTGTCGGGTTGTGCAGGCGCGACGCAGACAGCAGACCAAAGACAGATCCCCCGAGCAGGTTTCTGCGTTCGAATGCGGTTTCCAACGCGATGCGGTTTTCGAACACATTGCCGCCGACCAGTCGGGTCGAGAGGGCCGGCCCGAAAGACACGGTGGTCAACGGGGCGAGGGTGCGCAGACCGAACCTTCCAACGAAAATGTAGTCATCGTAGTTCGAGGTTCGCGCCTCGGTCACGTCAAACGCCAATGATGCAAATGCAACGGTATCGAGGTTGGAAAAGGAAAGGTCGACCGGTTTGCGAAAATTCGCCGCTCCGGTGATGCGCAGGCCGAGTTCAGTCGAGGTGTCGCGGTCCAACGTGAACGGCAGATTCAGCCCGAACAGGTTCAGTGTGATCTGGTCCGTGTCGTATTTGCGCGGATTGCCGACGGTGGTCAGGCCGAGGCTGAGATCCCAGTCGAACCCCCGGTGGGCGTCGATCTGCCGGATGTAGCTGAGAACACGGGCGCGCACAGGGTCCGGCAGATCGCCAGAAAGAACGACAAAGAACTCGTTTCGTGACCGGTCCCACTGACGGGCCAGAAAGAATGCGCGGGCCAATTCCAGCCTGACCCGCACGAGATATGGATTGGCCGCGAGTATCGAGGAGAACTTTTCGATTGCAGCTTGCGGTTGTCCGCGTTGCAGATCCGCAAGGCCGCTTAGAAACAAAGCTTCGATTTCCGTTTCGTCGACGAACGCAGCAACTGGTACTTTGTTTTCTGACTGGGCGCGGACGTCGGTATTGGGTAACAGGACAAACAGTAAGCTGAAGGCGGTAAGCAGAATACGGGTCAAGAACAAGCCTTTTTGAACGTCATCCGGCGCCAGAACGAAATTGAGTGGCGCGGTCTATTTTTGTTGTTGTGGGAAATCATTTTTGCCTTGAAAACAATATTGTGCGTCAATCCGGCCCACAGTGCCTATCGCATTTTCAGCAACAAAAACATTTCCTATAGATTGCACGGGCGGCATCACTTGCGCCGTATGGGTGAGTAACTAATGTGCCGTTTCAGATTTGACTATGGAGCAGTTATGAATTCCCAAACACGTTGCCTGATTGCAGCATTCATCCCCGTATTATTCCTTGGCGCATGCGGCGGAGCCGCCGGTCTTGATTTTGATGGCGGCGGCGGCGGTGAGTCGTCCTCTGGTGGTGGAAATTCCGCCGAAGGGCCGATTTCAACAACACCGGCCCAGAAAATCAATCTGCCGCAGGATGGCACCGCAACTTTGAACGGCAGGGCAGTCGTGCAGGCGTATTCGTCAAATCAGGCCAATGGTCAGGTCATCGTTCAAAACCAGACTGGCCCCATTCCATCGGATCTGACGCTGATTACAAGCGGCGGAAACATCGTTGCGGCGACGGCTGTTTCGGGGGGGTCCAGTTTCAATCTGGACAGCCGCAATGGTGACAGGATTGATCAAGGTACGGCGGCGGTCACCTTCAACTCTCCGGATTTGAATTCCGGTGCAACCATTCTGGACCCAACCCGGACACGGTTTGAGTATCAGACCTTTGGAGCGTGGTTGCATGACCGGAACCAGCCGTCCGGTACTGCGGGCGCCGGGTCCTATGGCTCGGTTACGCCGACCGCCGACATGCCGCGCGGGCAGACCGCCAGCTATCAGGGTGCAAGCACCGGGATTGCACGGCGCGCCGATGGAACCCACTATCAGACGGTTTCCGAAGTCAATGTGTCGACAGATTTCTCCACCGTTTCGATGAGCAGCACCAATACCGTGGCAGACAGCCTGCTGGTCGGAGGGAGCACCGGTCTCGCCCCAGAGTTGGATTTCGCAGGTACCGGCAGCGTTTCGAACTCAGGCTTCGTGGCGAATGTCGCCGGTTCGGGAACCAGCGGTCAGGCTCATGGTGTATTCTACGGCCCCAATGCAGAAGAAGTTGGCGGGACCTTTCAGACCACTGGCGCGAACGGAGTGTCATATATCGGGGCGTTCGGCGCAGATTGATCACCCTGCAAGAGCCTTTCTGTGTAAAGGCTCTTGCTGTCAGGGCTGAATGCAGGTGTCCCAAGCCTGTTACTTATGGGCTTGGGTTTCGTTGCCAAGAGTTCCTCGTGTTTATCTGGCCGCCATGACGCCTAGAGTGCGGAGTTTGCGGCCGACCGGACTGCCTGAATGTTTGCACCGTATACTTCGGGTCTGGAGACCGAGCCGCCCTTGAATACGGCGGAACCGGCGACCAGTACGTCCGCCCCGGCGGCAGCGACCAGCGGTGCCGTCTGGGGATCAACGCCCCCGTCAATCTCGATGTGAACCGGGCGATCACCGATCATCTGCCGCAGGTGGCGGATCTTTGCGGTCATATCGATGAATTTCTGGCCACCAAATCCAGGGTTCACCGTCATGACGCAAACGAGGTCCGTCAGGTCCAGCAGATGCTCGACCGCCTCGGCAGGGGTTCCCGGGTTCAGCGCAACGCCAGCCTTCATCCCGGCGGCCCGGATTGCCTGCAAGGTGCGGTGCGTATGTGGGCCCGCCTCGACATGGGCGGTCAGGATGTCGGCACCCGCATCGGCATAGGCCTGAATGTAGGGATCGACCGGCGTGATCATCAGGTGCACGTCCATCACGGTCTTCACATGCGGGCGGAATGCCTTCACCGCTGGCGGACCAAAGGTCAGGTTCGGCACAAAATGACCATCCATGACATCGACATGCACCCAGTCGGCGCCCTGGGCCTCGATCGCCTGAATCTCTTGTCCGAAATTGGCGAAATCGGCGGACAGGATGGATGGGGCAATCTTGATGGAACGGTCAAAGCTCATGGCTGGCCTCGTGCTCAGGTAACGTGTTGCCCGCGCATATAGCCGCGATTGATGCCAATGGGTAGGCCCAATCCCGCGTTTGCGGGGCTTGGAGCCGAGTGGCCGATACTTGCAGCACGGATCGCAGTTACAAAACCTTCATCGAACCGACACATCCCCGTTGAGTGCCGTCTGTAGCTGGCCACCAACACGTTTTGGGGGTGGCAAGTGCTGCGTATCGAAAAACTGACCAAGCGATTTGGTGACAACGTTGCTGTCGATGCGGCAATGCTGGATGTGGACAAACCTTGCATGATCGGGATCATCGGACGGTCCGGGGCGGGTAAATCGACGCTGTTGCGAATGCTCAACCGGTTAACCGATTCCAGCGATGGCCGCATCCTGTACAAAGACCGCGATGTTACCCGACTGAAAGGCCGGGAAAAACGGTCCTGGCAGGCCGAGTGCGCAATGATTTTCCAGCAGTTCAATCTGGTGCCGCGCATGGATGTAGTGTCGAACGTGCTGCACGGGACGCTGAACCGACACTCGACACTGGCGACGATATTCAACCTGTTTCCGATGGAGGATATCCATCGCGCTATCGACATACTGGATCGTCTTGGCATTGCCGAACATGCGCCAAAGCGGGCTGAGGCCCTGTCGGGGGGGCAGCAGCAACGCGTCGCCATCGCACGTGCCCTGATGCAGGACCCCAGGATCATACTGGCGGACGAACCCATCGCCTCGCTGGACCCGATGAATGCGCAGGTCGTGATGCAGGCCCTGCGCCGTATCCACGAAGAGGACGGCCGCACCGTCATCGCAAACCTTCACACGCTGGATACTGCGCGCCGCTATTGCGACCGCGTGGTTGGTATGCGCGACGGGCGCATCGTGTTTGACGGGTTGCCCGAGCAGCTGACCACCGGGGTTGCCCGCGAAATCTATGGCGCCGACGCCAGCTTCTCTGAAGAGGCGACATCGACCGAGATCGAAACGCTCGACGCCACCCAGAAGGCCCTGATGGAAGCCGAGGCCACCATCTGAGCCCCCCACCTTTCATCGCCCGGCCCGATGAGAGGTCGGGGTAATCAAACTGGAGAGAGACAGATGAAAAAACTAATGGCTGCCCTTGTTGCGACCACTGCCATGGCCGCACCTGCAATGGCTCAGGACATCAGCGAATTCCGCATCGGTATTCTGGGCGGCGAAAACGCTCAGGACCGTCTGAACAACAACGAGTGCCTGCGGGAATACACCGAAGAAGCGCTGGGCGTTGAGACCAAGCTGTTTGCCCCTGCCGACTATAACGGCGTTATTCAGGGTCTGCTGGGCGGTACCATCGACATGGCATGGTTGGGCGCGTCGGGCTACGCAAAAACCTATCTGAGCGATCCTGAGGCGGTTGAGCCGGTTCTGGTCAAAGTGAATGTCGATGGTGGTTACGGCTACTATTCGATCGGGTTTGCACGCAAGGACAGCGGCATCAACTCGCTGGACGACATGAAGGGCAAGACCTTTGGTTTTGGTGACCCGAACTCGACCTCGGGCTATCTGATCCCGTCGATCGAAATCCCGCAGGCTACGGGTGCGACCATGGATTCGGGCGACTATTTTGGTGAAGTGAAGTTCACCGGCGGTCACGAGCAGACCATCGTTGCGGTCAACAATGGCGACGTTGACGGTGGCGTTACCTGGGCTGACGGTCTGGGCAATTGGGAAGACGGCTACAATTCGGGCGCCCTGCGCCGCGCTGTTGATTCCGGTCTGGTCGACATGAATGACATGGTCGAAATCTGGAAATCCAAGCCGATCCCGGAAGGTCCGGTTGTTCTGCGCAACGCGCTGCCTGCGGATGTCAAAGAAAAGATGACTGCCCTGATGGCTGGCCTGCATGAGAAAGACCGCGAATGCTTTTACGGTGTTGCCGCGGGTGAGGCAAAAGCGTTCGAGCCGATCACGCATGACGCCTACGAAATCATCATCGAAGCACGCAAGCTGAAGTCCAACTAAGCCTGCCTATCCAATGATCGGGGTCTGGTATTGAACCGGACCCCGTATTCCCCTCAGGAGCATTCCATGACAGACCTGACTGCAGGGTCCCAAAGCGTCGATCAGATCCGCGACGAATATACAGTGATGACGCGACGCAAGAGGGTCTATGGTGGTATCCTTCTGATCCTGTTCGTGGCTTTGATGGCTGCGGGATTCCGCACCGCCGACAGCCGCAATGCGGGGAGCTTCACCGACGGCTGGCATCGCATTCTGGACTATCCGGCCGAGGTGTTGTCGGAAGCCTGGGAAAAGATCGGCGCTATGCCGGCGAATCTTGTCGAGTTTTTCCCAGCATTGATCGAGACGCTGAACATCGCGGCGGCGGCGACTTTGGTCGGTACGATCGGTGGAACGTTTCTGGCACTGATGTCGACGCGGGGCATGGCGCTTTGGCCATCACTGATCCCGGTCTTCCGCCGTATCTCGGATATCTTCCGCGCCATACCCGAGATCGTGATTGCGCTGGTTCTGATCTTCATTCTGGGTGGTGGCCCGATCCCGGCGATGATCGCCATTGCCATTCACACGGCGGGTGCGCTGGGCAAGCTGTTCTCGGAGGTCAATGAAAACGCCTCGCTCAAACCGGTTGAAGGGTTGCAGTCAGTCGGGGCCAACTGGTCGCAGCGCATGTATCTGGGCGTGATCCCGCAGGTCGGGCCGAACTATGTCAGCTATGCGCTATTGCGGTTCGAGATCAACATCCGCGCCTCGGCTATTCTGGGCTTCGTCGGTGCGGGTGGTCTGGGCTATGAGCTACGTAATGCCATGTCCTGGGGACAGGGGCGTTACGATGAGGCCGCGGCCATCTTCATCCTGCTTTTCGTCACCATCGTTATCGTTGATCAGCTGTCCGGGCTGCTGCGCGACCGCCTGACCCACGGGTCGGAAAAAGGAGCCACGGCATGAGTACCTTTCCCACCGACCTGTCGATAGATGACCTCAAGGCCGAGGCTGACCGCCTGTTCAGCCGCAAACGTATCGTGAACTTTGGATTGCCCGGTCTGGTTGTCCTGTACCTGATCTATGTCTTCTTTGCCTTTGACGTGCCTGGGCTGGCCGAACGCGCCAATTGGGAAAACGGCAAGACGCTGGTTTCGGACAGCTACAGCTACAAGACCCATGTCGAACGCGACAACCGCAATGGTGAAGTCTCGGTTGCCATCGAGGGCGAGCGTAAGGGTGCCTATCCCGAGGGGACCGCGCCGGATTGGGTCGCGTTGGGTGAGACGACCGTGATCGATCTGGAAGACGGACACTTTGTGCGCTTTGGTCCCGAGACGGTCGAATACGACATCCCAGGTTATGGAAGGGTACGCGCGACACCCAGCCGATCCGCTGGCGTGCAGGCGGAATTGCCGTCAGGGGATGTGCCTGAATGGATCAATGTCTCGAAGAACCGTTTGGCGATCACGACGGATGCGGGCCGTCTGACGGTCACCCGAAACCGATCAGAAGTATTCCGCTATTTCACCGGTTGGGAGCTGTTCTGGTTCACACTGGACAGCCCGTATTACGGAAAATCCTTCTCGGAGTTGATGGGGCGTGCCGCATCAGGTGAGGCCGGTGCGATATTCAATGACTTCTGGACCAACAAGATGTGGCGGCATCAGGATGTGGCCTGGGCGATCTTTGAGACCATCCTGATGGCCTTTCTGGGAACCCTTGGGGCTGGCCTGATTGCATTGCCGCTGGCCTTCATGGCGACGCGCAATTTCAATCCGTTGCGGTCGGTACGCTTTTTCACGCGCCGGGTGTTCGATTTTGTCCGTGGCGTGGATGCGCTGATCTGGACGGTTGTTCTGGCCCGGGCCTTTGGTCCGGGTCCGCTGACAGGGGCGCTGGCCATTCTGGTGACGGACACCGGCACATTCGGCAAAATTTTCTCTGAGGCGCTGGAAAATGTGGATCAGAAGCAGATCGAAGGTGTGCAATCTACCGGAGCGAACGCGCCACAGCGCTATCGCTTTGGGGTGATCCCGCAGATCACTCCGGTGTTGTTGAGCCAGTTGCTTTATTTCCTCGAATCCAACACCCGCAGTGCCACGGTGATCGGTGCGATCACCGGCGGCGGGATCGGTCTGCTGCTGACGCAGGCCATCATCACGCAAAAAGACTGGGAAGAGGTCGCCTACTATATCGTCCTGATCATCCTGATGGTGATGCTGATGGATTGGTTCTCGGGCTGGCTGCGCCGACGTCTGATCCAGGGTGAAACCGGAAAGACACGCAAGCCGCGGGATCGCAAGGGCATGCCGTTCCTGTTGCCGTGACCTGAGAACAAGGACAAAAAGACCATGGCGCGGGGCGCACGGCGTTTATCGGCCATGACACGTGGATTGGTCATGCCGCGATCATCAAGCCCGAGGTTACCATAGGCCATGGCGCGGTCGTCGCCTCTGGAGCGATTGTCACCAAGGATGTAGCGCCCTACTCTATTGTTGCTGGTGTGACTGCACAGCCGGTGCGTCGTCGCTTTCCCACGGATATTGCAGATCGCATGATGGCACTGGCCTGGTGGGATTGGGACAACAGCAGGATTCGTACTGCCCTGCCAGATTTCCGTGCCTTGTCTGCCGAAGCATTTCTGGAAAGACACGAGGCGTGATCAAGTCAGCCAAGTCAGCTCCCGCGCCCGCAGGGACATCGGCTGCGCCGACGCCCCTTGGCGGCCTTGGGCCCGGCGCCGCGCATTGCGCGGCGCTATGCCCAACGGGATGAGGCCTCCGTCAGGAGGCTGAAGACGGGCGGGAGCAATCCCGTTTTATTCTTCGCTTAGGGTTAGTGTTACGCGCTCACCCGCGAATACGGTCTTGCCATATTCAACGGGCTGTCCGTCAGGATCAGCGTTTATCCCCAGCGAATGCAACACGGGGGCGCCTTCGGTCAAATGCAAATGCAGTGCCTGCGTTGCGCTGGCGGATCGCGCGGTCAGGCGGGTCGAAATGCGGGTGTAATCCGGCACACCGCAGGTTTGCAGGGCCTTTGTCACCGATGCGTTTTCGGACAGGGCGTCCAGCAGGTCGGGAAATCGCTCTGCCGGAAAGACGCTCTGAAACAGACCCACAGGTTGCCCGTCAGCCAGAGACAAGCCGTCATAGACATGAACCGGGTCACCTGTTTGCAGGCCGAGCGCTTCGGCCTCTGCCTCATCAGACGCGCGGGTTGTCAGGGCCAGCACCCGTTTGCCCGGAATCTTGCCGCTGGCCGAAATGTTTTTGTGGTATCTGACACGTTTGCCAATCGGGTAGTCGGTGGGGCGGGCCGAAACAAACACGCCTGCACCGCGCCGGGCGTGGACCAGCCCGCGCTCGGCCAGATCGGACAGCGCCCTTCGGACGGTATGCCGGTTTACACCATGGGTGGCGGCTAGTTGCGCTTCGGTGGGCAGGCGGTCGCCGGTGTTGTAGCGGCCCTCGGCAATGTCCGAGGTCAGGGTCAGAGCGATGCTTTTCCAGATCGGTGTTTTGCTCATGTCATAAAAACTTCACGGCTCAGGAGATTGCGACTCGAGATCGACAGGTGTAATATTTGTCTAGTTGTATAGTAAAAATAGACAAGCTGGCCAAGAGGCTTTGATGGTGGAACAGACAGATAAATCAGCCCAAGCGCGGCAAGCATGGATGGGTGTGCTGGCCCGGGCGCCGCAGGATGCCCTGATGGCACTATGGGACGGCCTGCAGCTGAACCCGACATATGAATGGCTGCGTGCGCCCGAAATCGGTGGCGTCATGGTGCGCGGTCGCACGGGTGGCACGGGTGCCCCGTTTAATCTGGGTGAGATGACAGTGACGCGATGCTCACTGGTGCTGGAGGATGGCACGGTCGGGCACGGCTATGTTCAGGGCCGATCCCGGGATAAGGCCCGAACGGCGGCTCTGGTCGATGCGCTGATGCAGACCGGGTCTGCCGACATGGTCCGGGCAAAAGTGATTGATCCGCTTGCACGGGAGATGCAGGCCACCAAGACGGCACGTGCGGCCAAGGCAGCGGCCACCAAAGTCGAGTTCTTCACCATGGTACGCGGAGAAGATCAATGAGCGCGCAAACCCAATTCTCGGGTGGGTTCCTAAATGCGCCGATTGATGCCGCACATGCCTTTCGTGCGGCAATGACCGTCATGGCGCGACCTGGAGAGATTCGTGACCTGACTGGTGCTGAACCCCCCGTGCCTTTGTCCATTGCGGCGGGTACATTGCTGTTGACGCTGTGTGATCCTGAAACCCGCGTTCATCTTGCCGGGGAGGCTGATACCGAAACGGTGCGGAAATGGCTGACCTTCCATACCGGCGCGCCGATTGTTCCGGCGGTCGAGGCCGATTTCTCGGTTGGCCGCTGGGAGGATCTCATGCCGCTGAACACCTACCGGATTGGCACGCCGGAATATCCCGACCGGTCTGCCACGCTGATCGTGGAATGCGACGCGCTCAAACAGCAGGGCGCGGCATTCAGCGGGCCGGGGATCAAGGAGGTGGCGCATCTTTCGCTGCCGGATATCGCTGTCCTGCAAGGCAATGCAGCGCTCTACCCACTGGGATGCGACTTCTTTTTCACCAGCGGAACGCAAGTCGCGGCATTGCCGCGCAGCACGCAGATCAGGGCAGAGGGTTAAGCGATGTATGTTGCTGTCAAAGGTGGCGAGAAGGCCATCGAAAACGCCCATTCCTGGCTGGCCGAGGAACGGCGCGGATCAACGGATGTTACCGAGTTGAGCCTTGCGCAGATCCGAGAACAACTGAGCCTCGCCGTGAACCGCGTGATGGCCGAAGGGTCCCTGTTCGATCCTGATCTTGCGGCGCTGGCGATCAAACAGGCGCGCGGTGATCTGATCGAGGGGATTTTCCTGATCCGGGCCTATCGCACGACACTGCCGCGGTTTGGTTATTCCAATCCGGTTGAGACGGGTGGCATGGCATGTGATCGCCGCATCTCGGCCACCTTCAAGGATGCGCCGGGCGGGCAGGTGCTGGGCCCGACTTTTGATTACACGCACCGTCTGTTGGATTTCAAACTGGCCGCTGACGGAGAGGTGGCTGCTGCGCCCGAAGGTTCTGCCAGGCAGGAACCAACACCGCATATCACCGAATTCTTGAAGGGTGAGGATATCATTCAGGACGAACCGCCCAGCGACGTGACACCGGGAGACCTGACACGCGAGCCGATGGAGTTCCCGTCGAACCGGCCACTGCGCCTTCAATCCCTAACGCGCGGGGATGAGGGGTTTGTGCTGGGCATGGCTTACTCGACCCAGCGTGGCTATGCCCGCAATCATGCGTTCGTGGGAGAGTTGCGGATTGGCAAGGTCGCGGTCGAGATGGACATTCCAGAGTTGGGCTTTTCCATCGAGATTGGCGAGGTCGAACTGACCGAATGCGAAACGGTGAACCAGTTCAAAGGGTCCAAAACTGAACCGCCGCAGTTTACGCGCGGCTATGGTCTGGTCTTCGGCCAGTCCGAGCGAAAGTCCATCGCAATGGCTCTGGTTGACCGTGCCCTGCGCTGGAAAGAACTGGGCGAGGACGATCTGGGCGCCCCGGCCCAGGACGAGGAGTTTGTTCTGAGCCACGCGGACAACATTCAGGCCACGGGCTTTCTCGAGCATATCAAGTTGCCGCACTACGTGGATTTCCAGTCTGAACTGGAATTGGTGCGGAAACTGCGCCGGGAAGCCGAAGAACGGATTATTGGGAAGGAGGCGGCAGAATGAAAGCGGTTGTTTTTGATATTGGCGGTGTACTGGTTGACTGGAAACCGCATCTGGCCTGGGTCGAGGCGCTTGGGTCGGAAGACGCCGCACATGCGTTTATCGAACGCACGGATTTCCTGGCGCGCAATGCGCGTGGAGACAATGGCGAGCGATTTGCCGATCTGGCACAGGAACTTGACGATCCGCAGGACCAGCGCCTTTTTGCGGCATATGTAGGATTGTACACGCGTACCGTTGAAAACGCGATCCATGGAACCTGGGATGTTCTGGACCGGCTCAGGGCGCAGGGTACGCCGGTTCATGCCATCACCAACTGGTCAGCCGAAACCTGGCCAGAAGGACTGAAGGTGCACCCGCGTCTGGGCGAGGTGTTCGGAACATTGGTCGTTTCGGGGCAGGAGGGCGTGATGAAGCCCGACGCGCGAATTTTCGAACTGCTTTGCGCGCGTGCTGGTATTGCGCCCGCGGAGTGTGTGTTCATCGATGACGGTCTGCACAATGTCGAAGGCGCGCGTGCAGTTGGCATGGATGGCATTCACTTTACGACGCCGCGGGCGCTGGAGGCAGAACTGAGCGAAAGGGGTTTCCTGTGACGGGGTTCAGGATTGTCTGTCCGGGGCGAAGTGAGCTGGGGAACGCTCCGGTGTATCCGCGCGGGCTGGCGGATTTTTGCCGAGAGAGGTCTGCGTCGGCGCGCCGATCGCGCTCCATTCGTCCGTTGGGTCGCGTTGTTGCGCCTCGTGTCGCCGTTTTGCGTGGCGGGTGTGCCAAAGCAAATAGAAGAAAACGATCAATAAGAACGAACCAATTAACATTACGTCCACAAAAACACCAAAAAACAAAACGATACGCCAAATGACTGAGTATAACTTCGCATATCTGGACGAACAAACCAAGCGAATGATACGCCGGGCCATCCTCAAAGGCCTTGCCATTCCGGGCTATCAGGTGCCGTTTGCCAGCCGCGAAATGCCGATGCCTTACGGCTGGGGCACCGGTGGTGTGCAGGTTTCAGCGGCGACGCTGACGCCGGATGACACGTTCAAAGTGATCGATCAGGGCGCGGATGACACGACGAATGCGGTGTCGATCCGCAAGTTCTTCGAGAATATTGCGGGCGTCGCGACAACCGAAGAGACGGCCAAGGCCACAGTCATTCAGACCCGCCACCGCATCCCCGAGGCGAAGCTGACCGAAGATCAGATACTTGTCTATCAGGTGCCGATCCCGGAACCGCTGCGTTTTCTGGAGCCGCGCGAGACAGAGACGCGCAAAATGCACAGCCTTGAGGAGTACGGGCTTATGCATGTGAAGCTATACGAGGATATCAGCCAGCACGGCGCGATTTCGACCGCGTATGCCTATCCGGTCAAGGTGTCGGGCCGCTATGTCATGGACCCGTCGCCGATCCCGAAATTCGACAATCCCAAGCTTGAAATGGATGCGATCCAGCTGTTTGGCGCGGGCCGGGAGCAGCGGATTTACGCGGTCCCGCCGCACACCAAAGTCGTGAGCCTCGATTTCGAAGACCATCCGTTTGAAGCGACGAAGGCCGACCATCCGTGCAATCTGTGCGGGGCCGAGGACAGCTATCTGGACGAGGTGATCATGGATGATGCGGGCAACCGGATGTTTGTTTGTTCTGACACTGACTATTGCCGGTCACGCCGTGAGGCAGGCCATGTGGGCCGATTGGCTGAGGAGAGCGCGGCATGACCCCTTTGTTGCAGGTCAAAGGCATCGGGAAACGCTATGGCGCGCGGATCGGGTGCACGGATGTAAGCTTCGACCTCTACCCCGGCGAGGTGATGGGGATCGTGGGCGAAAGCGGGTCGGGCAAGTCGACCCTTCTGAACTGCCTGGCGGGGCATCTGGAACCGGATGCGGGTCAGGTGATCTTTGAAACTCGGGCGAATGGACCGGTTGACACCGTTACCATGTCGGAACCCGAACGTCGGATGCTTGGCCGTACCGACTGGGCTTTTGTGCATCAGCATGCGCGGGATGGTTTGCGCATGTCGGTCAGTGCCGGCGGCAATATCGGCGAGCGGCTGATGGCGGTCGGCGATCGTCACTACGGCAATATCCGCCACAAGGCCATCGACTGGCTGGACCGGGTCGAAATCGAGGCAGAGCGTGTCGATGACCGCCCAACCGCGTTTTCGGGCGGGATGCAGCAGCGGTTGCAGATCGCGCGGAATCTGGTGACCGGACCGCGGCTGGTGTTCATGGATGAGCCGACCGGCGGGCTGGATGTCTCGGTTCAGGCGCGTCTGCTGGATCTGCTGCGTGGGCTTGTGCGTGAAATGGCGCTCAGCGCCATTATCGTCACCCATGATCTGGCCGTGGTGCGCCTGTTGGCGGACCGGTTGATGGTGATGAAGGATGGTCGCGTGGTCGAAGCCGGGTTGACGGATCAGGTGCTGGACGACCCGCAACACGTCTACACGCAGCTGCTTGTGTCAAGCGTTCTGCAGGTTTGAGTATTTGGGAAAAGATGAAGTGCGATGATCGAGTTAGTCAACGTGAGCAAGAGCTTCACCCTGCACAATCAGGGGGGCGCGGTGATCCCGGTGATGGAAGGCGCCTGTCTGCAAGTCGGACCGGGTGAATGCGTGGCCCTGACCGGAGCCTCCGGAGCGGGCAAGTCGACCCTGATGCGGCTGATCTACGGAAATTATCTGGCCGCCTCGGGTCAGGTGCGGGTCGGCGGGGTGGATGTGGCGCGGGCTGAACCGCGCGAGATTTTGGCGTTACGGCGAGAGACGTTGGGCTATGTCAGCCAGTTCCTGCGCGTGGTGCCCCGGGTGCCGACGCTTGAGGTAGTGGCCGAGCCGTTGTTGGCGGTTGGCTGCGACAAGCAGGCGGCCTTGGACCGCGCGGCCCGGTTGCTGCGGCGTCTGAATATTCCCGAACCCCTTTGGACACTCAGCCCGACGACATTTTCGGGCGGCGAACAGCAGCGGGTGAACATCGCGCGTGGTTTTGCGCATGAATATCCTGCCTTGCTGCTGGACGAGCCCACAGCCAGCCTGGATGCGCAAAATCGTGAAACCGTCCTGTCGCTGATCCAGGAGGCGAAGGGGCGCGGCGCCGCGATTGTTGGAATCTTCCACGATGTCCAGGCGCGGGAGCGGGTGTGCGATCGCGAGGTCAACGTCTCGGATTTCACGCCGGGTGTGGCTGCATGACCCTGGCCCCTGTCATAGCGATTGTCGGCCCTTCGGGTGTGGGCAAGGACAGTGTGATGGAGGCGCTGGAGGCGCGGGTGGACGGCATTCAGCGGGTGCGGCGGGTGATCACGCGACCCGAAGGCGAAGGCGGCGAAGATTTCGAACGTGTTCCGGTCGGGATGTTCCGACAGATGGCACAGGATGGCGCGTTTGCGCTGCATTGGCGCGCCCATGGGTTGCAGTACGGAATTCCGGGCGGGGTCGCGGATCAGCGCCGCAGGGCCGAGGCGTTGCTGGTCAACCTGTCGCGTGCGGTTCTGTTGCAGGCGCAGGATGTGTTTGGTGAGCTGATTGTCGTGTCGCTGACCGCGGATCCGGACGTTCTGGCACAACGCCTATCGGCGCGCGGACGTGAAAGTGCCGCGGAACAGGCGCGTCGCCTGGGTCGGGCGGAGGCTCCGCTGCCCGAAGGTTTGAACCGGGTGATCGAAATCGACAACTCGGGTCCACTCGATGCCACAGTGGATGAGATTCTGTCCCGGCTTCAGCCGGAAAGAGCGTAGCGATGGATCAGATGGAACCGACCGTCTTCAGCCTCGCCCACCAATGCCAAGTCGTCGATCCGAAACGGGGTTGGCAGCATCGGGCCAAGGTGTGTTGCAAGTGCCGCCTGAACGCTGCGAAGCGTGGGTTTGTCCAGTTTGCCACTAAGCGTGATGTGAAATCGGAACGAATCCAACACGTAAGGGTAGCCCCAATTGACCAGATTGGCGTCCTGTTCCGGCGTCAGGCCGTTGCCGCGACGGCGGGCCAGATCCGCGTCGGTCGCAGGGGCGCGGAACGTATCGAGATCGCGAACACATGCGGCGGCCAGTTCGCCAAGTTTCGCGGTGTCTCCCAAGGGGCACAGGGCGAGGAAGCGGCCGAACCGCGCAATCTCCAGACCCTCCAACGTGACCGGAGCGTAGGATGCCGCCAGTCGTATGCAGGCGTCCTGCAGTTCTGCGGCTGTTCGGGTTTTGTGCAGGCGGAAGGGCGGTTTCATCGTCGCATGCAGGCCGTATTTGAGCGGAACCTCGGTCACGGCGGCTACGTCTACGCCGTCGACGTCGGGATGCGCCGCCACCGAGCCCGTTTCCATGTTCCAACCCAGCCAGCTTGTTGCGAACCTTGTCCAGTCCGCGTCGCCGGATGGCGCAAAATAGATCGCGTATCGCGTGAATGTCACATTGGCCTCCTACCTGTGTGGCCGATCCATAGCCCAAACTGCGTGAAGTTCAGATGACAGAAGAATTGATCCTTGCCAATGCGACGCTTGTTTTGCCCGATGAAACGGTTACGGGCAGCATTCGCATCCTCGGCGAAACCATTGCTCAGGTCGATACTGGGGTGGCGGTCCCCAAGGGGGCGACGGATTGCGAAGGCGATTACATCAGCCCCGGTCTTGTCGAATTGCATACCGACAATCTGGAGCGTCACATTCAGCCGCGTCCAAACGTACACTGGCCGCACGCCGCGGCCATCATTGCCCATGATGCGGAACTTGCCAGCACCGGCATTACGACCGTCTTCGATGCCATGCGCGTGGGTTCCATCCCTTCGGGCGCGGGGCGTTATGGGAAATATGCCCGGGGTTTGTCGCGTGAGCTGTGGCAATTGCGCGAGCAGGACGCATTGAAGATCAGCCATTTTCTGCATTTGCGGGCCGAGGTCTGTTCAGAAACTCTGATCGAGGAACTGGCCGAATTCGGCCCCGAAGATCGTGTCGGGCTGGTCTCGCTGATGGATCATACGCCGGGGCAGCGGCAGTTCCGGGACATGAACAAGCTCGAAGCCTATCTGAAGGGCAAATACGCGATGGATGACGCGATGTTCACGCGTCACGTGGCCCAGCTTAGGGGGCTGCGGGAACGCAATGGTGAAAAACACGAAACCGAGGCGGTCAAGGCTGCGCGCCGGTTTGGTGCGGTTCTTGCCAGCCATGACGACACCACAGCAGATCAGGTTCGTATCTCAGCCGGTCACGGCATTCGTCTGGCCGAGTTTCCCACAACGGTCGAGGCGGCGCAGGCCTGCCATGCGCATGACATCAAGGTCATGATGGGCGCGCCGAACGTGATCCGGGGTGGGTCGCATTCGGGCAATGTGGCCGCCCGTGATCTGGCCGAACTTGGACATCTGGATATTCTGTCTTCGGACTACGTGCCGTCGGCGCTGCTGCTGTCCGCCACGATGCTAGGTGAGATGTGGGGCAACATGGCGCAGGGCCTGAAGACAGTGACACAGACCCCCGCGCAGGCCGCCGGTCTGGCCGATCGGGGTGAACTGCGCGCAGGTCTTCGTGCTGATCTGATCCGCTTTCGCCTGCGCGATGGTATTCCCGCGCTGAGCGCGGCCTGGTCACGGGGGCGCCGCGTCGCTTAGAGCGGCAGGATAAAGGCTGCTCAGGTCCTGTAGAACAGATAGCGGTCCGGGGCTATGGTCTCGGGTCCGGCAAATTGCTTGAATCCCACCAGGGGCTGGCCGGAGATCAGCAATCCGCCCGGCAGCATGACCCGTGCGATCAGCGGGCTGAGGCGGGCGGCCTCGGCAACATCCTCTTCCTTGATGCCGCGTCCGAAATCATAGTGGGCCATGGCGATGCAGGGGCCGTTTTCTGCCAGCTTTTCCAGCATCGGCTCTGCCTCGCCCTGCAGAAAATCTTCGGCCGGGGGTGTGCTGGAGGGGTGGCATTGCAACACGCGATCCATGACCCAGATGCGCCGGTCGGGCAGGATCTCCCGCAAATGGTCATAGGTCCGGCCATTGCCAAGTCCCATATCCAGAATATCCCCAGGTGTTTCGGCGATCCGGGCTGCAGCCCAGTTCAGACCGTCGCGTTGCGCGGTCAGGCGGCGCAGCATGGAATCAAGTCGGCTCATCGGGTACTCCGTGGGTGTTTCGAATGTGGGGCGCGACCCAGATCTCCGTGGGTCCGTCCAGCAATCTGGCCAGCAGGGTTTCGGTAAATCGCCAGATGTCCGGATCATGCACCAGGTGGTGGGTCAGCACGCCAAATGGCTCGGTATTGTCCGCGCAACCTTCGCGCCGGTCCCGCAGGAGGCCTGCGGTTCGGGTAATAAGTATGTCCGGGTCAACAAGTCCCCGTGTCCCACGCCAGTCGATGGGGTCCAGATGGGTGTTCACCCGTTCCAGCCCAGGCGCGGCCAGCCTTGATGCACGTGGCGTTGCCGTTGACAGAATGCGATAGCCGAGATCGGGTAAAACCTGCGCCACTTCGGGGGCGATGCGGTTCCATGGCGGAACGAAAACGGGCCTGAGCCGGTCGCCCAACAGTTTGTGCAGAGTCGAAATTCCAGCCCCCGCGTCCTGCGCAATTTGCGCGATTGGACGGTGCAGGCGGAATTCAGCTTTTTTCTCGGTGGCGGGAGCGTGGTTTTGATGGAACAACCCGTGCACCACCGGGACCAGTTCGGAATGCTGCGCGACATAATCGACCAGGGCTTCGTCTGCGTTGCGGGGGATTACGGCAAGATGTACGGGCAGGCCGATGCGGCAAGACAGTGCCGACAGGGTTTCCAACTGCGGCGTCACGGTTACCGCATCGTCGTCCCGCCACCAAAGCGGCAGGGTCAACTCTGCATCCGACCAGAGTTTCAGTTCGTGTGTCAGAGGATTCCAGTTTGCGGTCATCGGCACCGCTCCAGCAGCGTTTTCGTGATCTCGACCGCTTCCCGCGCCCCGTCGAACCCCTGTGTTGGAACCTCGCGTGCACCGTCTGACAATACTGTGCCGACAGCCTTGGCCAGAGCAGTGCCGCTTAACCGGGCGCTGGGCAGCACCCCGATGCCCGGAAGATCTGCAAGGCTTTGAGCGCGCAAACCCTGTTCGACCTCATTGCCGTCGTCAAAGGGTATGAAAACCGCCGGCGTGCCGCTTTGCAGAATATCCAGCGCAGTGTTGTAACCGCACATGCTGACCGAAGCGGCGGCAATTGGAAGCATTTCACGAAAATCCGGCCGGACCGGTTCCAGCGTGATGTTGGTGCCTTTGGCCTGTTTCGACAGATCAGCGATGCGCGCGCTTGCGTCTCGTCCGCCGACCAGCAGGCGCCAGCGCCTTTCTGGCATCTTTTGGGCGGCCTCGATGGCCGCGCGAAAGATCGGCTGGCCCACCGATCCGCCACCGGCGCTGACGATGACCTCGTCCCGGCCGACGCCGTCCGCGTGCGGTTGTGGTGCCGGTGGGGCAACAAAACCGGTGTAGTGCAACCGCTCGGACAGCTCCGCCGTGACGGGCCAGCTGACATCCAGTTTCGTGAATTTTGGGTCCGAGTGGACAAAGATGCCGTCATAGTACCGCATCACCATCGCAAGTGCGCGATGAGCTTTTTCCGGTTTGGAGGGCGGCGCAAGGATGTCGCGGATCGACCCCAGAATCAGCGGGCGGCGCGGCAGGCCATGCGCTGCTTCAAGGGCAGCCGTGAACTCTCGGGCCAGCGAGCGCCGACCAAACGGAAACAGTTCGGTGATCAGCACATCCGGCTGAAAACGCTGAACGGCCTGCGTCAGCGCGACGATCCGGGCTGACAGATATGTGTCGTCCGCAACAGAGCCTGTTTCGGTCAGAAGTCGCGTGAAGTCCGTTCCATCCGACCGCAGGGGCGGCAGCCCGAAAAGCGTCAGCCCCGCACTGTTCAGTTGCGGTGCGGGCATCCCGCCAGATACGACCAACACCTCAGCCCCGTCCCGCGCATAGGCGCGCCCAAGTGTCAGGGCACGGCTGAGATGACCAGTGCCCAACAGGTGCGTGACTACGATCAGAACCTTCATGAATTGGCCTCCGGGCGCAGCAGGCGAACCGGTTCGGGATCAGGGTGCATGTTTCTCATGTCGACGATATACAGCCGGTTGCGCTTGATTTTGAAGGGTGCGGGGCCGTTAAAGTCCCACCCCCAGGCCTGCGCCAGAATGACCCGCATGATACCGATATGGCAGACGGCAATTGTGTCCCTTTGCAGGCCTGACAGCCAAGGGGCCAGACGGGCTCGGACGTCGGACGGGCTTTCTCCGTTTGGGGGGCGGAAATCCCATCCCCAGTCCTCGATATGACGGTAACCGCTGCTGGCATCTGCGATCAGGTCAACGCCACGCTTACCCTCCCAGGCGCCCCAATTCATTTCGATCAGGGCGTCTGACGTCTTTGGCGCGCGTCCTGACACCAGTTGCGCCGTTTCGCTTGCACGCATCAGCGGGCTGGACCACAGCTCGGCCGTGTCCCACGGGGAAGGGAGGGCGGAACCCGAAAGCTCGGCTTGCGCGTCGTCATCCAGTGCAATATCGCTGCGCCCCTGAATGCGCCCCGCACGGTTCCAATGCGTGTGGCCATGTCGAAGAAGGGCAAGCCGGGTCATGTAGGTGCCCCCGATAACGGGCGGGCGTGTTGCCAGAAGCGCCTGGTGGCTTCGGGCATCAGGTTGCGCGCCGCCACATGCGCGCGCGCGTTTTCTCCCAGCGTGCGGCGCAGGACCGGGTCATTCAGCAACAGCTGCATCCGGTCGGCCAGGCCTTGGGCGCCTGCTTCGACAGTCGGATGGTCCGAGGGGGCCAGAACATCGCGCACACCGGGTCTGTCCTGCGCAACAACCGGAAGGCCACAGGCCTGAGCCTCAAGATAGATCATACCATAGGCTTCGTTCACGCCGGGCCAGACAAGAAAGGACGACTTTAGGTAGGCAGCTTGGACCCTGGCCCGGTCCAGCAGACCCAGAATACGCACCTTCCCGTCAAACCGGGCCATCAAGGCTTCGACTTCCGGCCGGGCGGGCCCATCGCCAACGATATTCAAGGCCCATTCCCCGTTTAACCGCGCCAGTGCGTCGGCAAGAACCCGGTACGAGGCAAGCTTGTCGCCATGCCGCATCATGCCGACCGCCAGCATGGGCCCGTTGCGTTCCGAAACGGCGGGCAGATCTGCAATGGGCAGAAACGGCGGCAACTCGGCCAGGATTTGATCGCCAAATCGGTCCCGCTCCAGCGTGATCAGGTCGTTGGCGGTGTGATAATAGATCACCCGCGCCGCATCACTGGCCCGATGCGCAGCACTGGCAAAATCGGCCCAAGGGCCGTTCAGCCGGCTGGAAGCGCGGGTGCTTTCCAATTGCACATACGGAATTCCCCGGGCCTTGCAGACCTGTGGCCCCAGCAGATCAGGGGCCTTGTAATAATTATGATAGGTCACCCACAGAGCCGTTTCGGCTGGCATCGTGTCCAGAACGCGTTCCACTTCGACCCGTGCCGCGGCATGCAGCGCCTGCTGGATTCCGGTATCTCCGGTCTTGTCATAGATGCGGAGCGTGGAAACGAGATCGACCTTGTCCCCCTGTGCGCCGATCGCCTTCATCAGATTGCGCGCCATTTCGCGGTCGCCCGAGGGAACCGGGCTGTCCGGAGATTTCATCGGAGCATAAAAGGCAACCCTTGCCATCAGGCAGGTTCCAGACACAAGGCGTTCAGGCGGGCGGACAGCCGGGCAATGCCGGGATCCATTTGGAATTGGGTGATCAGGCGCTTGTAAGCCGCCGCAGCCATTCTGGCCGCCTCTTCCGGATCGGCGGCAACACCGGACATTGCGGATGCAAGCGCTGCGGGATCATCGTCCGCCAGAATACCGTGCACGCCGGTCTCGATGAACTCGGGAATGGCGGAAACCGGGGTGGACAGGATTGGCAACTGCTGAGAGGCCGCTTCCATCAACACGTTGGGCAAACCATCACGGTCGCCGTCCACCGCAATCCGGCTGGGCAGAACAAACAGGTCGGCACGCCGCATCGCCTCGATCACTTCGGGCTGATCGCAGGCACCTTTCCAGCTGATCCGGTCCGCCAAACCCGCAGCGACGGCCCGTTCCTGCAGCTGTTTGTTCAATGAACCGCCCCCGATATGGGTCCAGTGCCAGTCCAGTGCATCCGGTAACAGGGCGAATGCGTCGATCAGTCGGTCAAACCCTTTTTTTTCGACCAACCGGCCGACGGACAGCATGTGAAACGGGTCGTTTGCGGCCCGGATCATACGGTCAGGAGGGGACGGGAAGCGCGACAGATCCAGCCCGTGATAGATCAGTTCAATCCGCGCGGGATCATCAGAAAGCCCACGCAGGTGTTTTGCGCCAATGGCGGTGCAAGTGGCCCCAAACGCGGCACCAAACGTGTCGGACCGCAGTTTTTCCCGCTTCTCCCATTCTGGTGAGGTCCAGATGTCCTTGGCGTGGGCGGAAAAGCTCCACGGCAATCCCCGCATGATCGCGGCATATCGCGCGACTGAGGAGGGCGTGTGCATGAAATGCGCATAAAGCGCCAGCGTTTGCTCCGGCAGTTCGGCGGCCAGAACGCAGGCCTGCCCGAAGCGCCGGATGCGATTGTGACTAGGGTCGCGGCGAAGATCATCGCGCCAGACCCGGTAAGCCTGGTTGTAGCCGGGCAAAGCCCGCGCCACATGACGGGCAACCCAGACACGGCCGGGTTCTTCGTACAAGTACTCGGGCAGATAATGGACCCGACCCCGAAAACGGTCGTGCAGAGGGTGGCGTTTGACATCCGTTGGGTGGCGCAGGGACCAGATGTCAAAGCGGTGGCCAGCCTCTTGCAGGGCCACCAGTTCCTGGGCGATGAACGTCTCGGACAGGCGCGGCCAACCTTTGACCAGCACCGCCAGTTTCGGCAGGTCTGCGGTCATCCGGTGGCCCGTTCCCGTTTGCGGCCCAGCAAAACCTCTATACGATCGGTCACGTAATCCAGCCCGCCCAACAATCCGCCCCGGATGGCTTCTGACGGCAGCGGTTGGTGCGGAATATTACGAATGGCCTGGATCATTGCTTCGGTTGTCAACCCTTCCCGGCGTTCGTCCAGCATGCGGATCAGGCCCAGGTTTTCGGCCCGGGAAGCCCGGATCCACTGTTCCAGGCGCGGTGTCGTGCGCGGTACGATGACCGCGCGTTTGTCAAAGGACAGAACCTCGCAAAAGGTGTTGTAACCACCCATGCAGACAACTCCGGTGGCGCCGGCAAACAGGGTTTCAATCTGCGATTCAAATCCTACCGCGGTAACACGCCCATCAAGCGCGGCAACGCGCGTTTCGAACTCTTCCCGCAATTCGCCCGACAGGAACGGTCCGTAGACCAGCACCGCCCTTGGCGACAGGTCGGGGTCGCTTTCGTAAGCGGACAGCACCAGATTGACGAGCGCTTTGCCGTCTCCGCCGCCGCCGGGCGTGATCAGCACGTAAGGCTGCTTGGGTGGTTCACCAACGGGGCCAAGATCGCGCCGAAGATAACCTGTCCAGTGAATACGGGACTGCGCCGCCGGGCTTAGCGGCAGCCCCTTGGTCGGATCGTAGACCGAGCGCAACCCGTACACCCATATTTCGTCGTAAAACCGCTCCGTCGCGGCCACTGCGTCCTTTCTGGCCCACTCGGCGGCCAGAACCTCGGGCTCGTCCAGAACATCCCGCAGACCCAGCACAAGCCGCGTCCGGCGCGAACGTTCAAGGGATTCCAGTGTACGCAGCAACTCGCCCCGAAACCCTGTCGGCTCTTTGTCCACGACAAAGACGTCGGGATCGTACTGCTCGACTGCGGTCTGAATCAGACGGGCGCGCAGCTCCGTGACTTCTTCGATGCCCATGCCAATGGTCTGCGAGGCATATGAACCGTCGGCCCGCTTGGTGACGCCGGGCAGGCGCACATGGTCGACGCGGCGTGGAAACGTAAACCGCCCCGCCACGGGGGAGCCCGTCAGGATCAGCGCGGACGCCGTCGGATCTGCCTGGGTGATCGCGGCGGCCAGTGCACGGGAACGGCGCAAATGGCCCAACCCGAACGTATCGTGGCTGTAAAACAAAATGCGCGGCGCGCGGCCGGATATCTCACTATGTCGTTCTAGGCTCATGCCTTCGCCCGTTTTTTGTCATTTCGGTGCAGTATCCGCGCAAATGCACCCGTATCTTATTATTTCAGTCTCTGCCCGCCAAACGAGCGCTGCCGACCTGCAAATGCGCCATGCATTGCGATTTGGCAACATCAATTCCAGGGCAGAACAGGCGCGTGGCACCGGATTGTCCCGCCCGAACCGGTCTGACGGTGTTCACTTGTTACAGGATTGGTCATATTCAGTTTTTGTCAGGTTGAAAACAGCCTTGTCCAAAACTGTGCGCCAGGAACACGGCTGGACACTTTATCGAGATGGGAAGGTTGGATAATTTGAACACCTGTAAACGCTTGAGTATTCTGTGCGGCAACATGCGAACTGGACACAAACCCATGCACTTCAAACTGTTTGCCGCGCTGGTTTTCACTTTCTGGGCAGTGCTTGCTGCCGGAACGGGGGCCGTCGCTCAGACATCCTTGATTCCGGGATACCCGACTGCTGGCGACACCAGTGCCGAGACGACCGCCGACGGAGACATAGCCGCAGCCATCCGCGCCGCGACCGAAGCTGGCGCAAGCGTGATTGTGATCGATAGCGCCGGGCAGGTCGCAACTGCCGGAACCACCGGAACCGCAGGTGCGGCTACGGGCGACGAGAACGACCCGATGGGTGAAGGCTCGCAACTGATGAAGGCGCAGGAGAGGTTCAGGACTTTCCGGGGGTCGGTTCAGTCGCGGCTGGAGGCGTTGCCCTATTCGATCTTCGAAGTGCAGTACATTCTGCGCCAGACCAGCCCGGACGGGCGGATCATGACCTATGTCGAGGTTCTGGCCTGGAATATCCTGTTCCTGCTGCTGGGACGGTGGCTGTCCATCGAGATCTACGGCAAGCGCATCGCGCGGCGTATCGTGGTGGCGCGATCCAAGGACAACCCCCAGGGGTACCGTGAGAAGATGCCGTTCCTGGTGTTCCGGTTCCTGATGGGGATTGGGGCCACCGTGTTTGCCATGTTGCTGGCGCTGATCGTGGGGTATCTGTTTCTTGGCGAGGCCGAGGACATCTCGATCCAGTTCACGGTCACAGCCATCTTCACGGCGTTCTTCCTGTCGCGGACAGTGTCGGATCTGTGGCGGATGGTCCTGTCGCCCTACCTGAGCCAATACCGACTGCCACCCTTTTCCGACAGGGACGCAAAGCGCTTGTACATCTGGGCTTCGGCCATCGCGACCTATGATATTTCGGTCGTTCTGTTTTCCACCTGGGTTGCCGATTTCGGGCTGAACTACAACGTCTACGCGATGGTCTACGGAAGTCTGACGATGCTGGGTGCTGTCGCCAATGTCTTCATGATCCTGTTCAATGCCCGTGCGATCTCGAACGCCATTTGCGGCGGACGCGCGCCGGATCAGGTGTCGTGGATATTGCGGTTCATCTCGTTCGCCTGGGCCCCTGTGCTGATCGTGTATCTGGTGTTCAGCTGGCTGAAACTGGCCGTGGACCTGCTGCTGGAAAATCAGAACTCCATACCGATTGTCGCCAGCAGCTATCTCATTTTCATGTCCGTCGTGATTGCTTACGGCGCCATGAATTATCTGTTGGAGCGGTATTTCGACCGCAACCGTCAGATCGAGGAAATGAACGCCCGCGCGGAAGAGGCCGAAACCGAAGAGGGGCAGGGCGCAGCGGAAACACCTGAAGCTGAGCAGAGAAAGCACACCATCCTGACCTACGAGGATCTGGCCCGGCGTGTTGCGGGCATTCTGGCCTTCGTGGTTGGTGCCTACGCACTGGTGGTGATCTGGAACCCGGACGCCAACTGGAGCGAGGATCTTCCGATCGAGCGGGTGCTCGATGTGATGGTGATCATCTTCATGGGCTATATCCTGTTCCATTTCTTCCGCATCTGGATCGATTCCAAAATCGCCGAAGAAGAGGTCGATGTCGGCGAAGCGGAACTGGGCGATGAAGGCGGCGAAGGGGGGCAAAGCCGTCTGGCCACCCTGCTGCCGCTGTTCCGCGGTGCGATCCTTGCAGTTGTCGTCGTGACCATCATTCTGATTGTGCTGATGGAGCTGGGCATCAACGTCAGTCCGCTGTTCGCGGGTGCCGGTGTTGTTGGTCTGGCCGTTGGGTTCGGCTCGCAAACGCTGGTGCGGGACATCTTCTCGGGCGCGTTTTTCCTGATGGATGATGCCTTCCGCAAAGGCGAATATATCGATATCGGCGACGTGAAGGGGACAGTTGAGAAAATCTCGGTCCGGTCCTTCCAGCTGCGCCACCATCTTGGGGCGCTCAACACCATTCCGTTTGGCGAGATCAAGGTGCTGACCAACTACTCGCGCGACTGGGTGATCATGAAGCTGCCGCTGCGTGTGACCTATGACACCGATGTCGAGCAAGTGCGCAAGCTGATCAAGAAGCTGGGCCAGCAGTTGCTGAGCGATCCGGTGATCGGCGAGAACTTCATTCAGCCATTGAAATCGCAAGGCGTGATTGAAATGCAGGATTCAGCGATGATCATCCGGGTCAAGTTCATGACCAAGCCGGGCGACCAGTGGTTGGTGCGCAAGAAGGTCTATCAGGAAATCCGCGAACTGTTCGCGCGCGAGGGCATTCGTTTCGCCCACCGCGAGGTCACCGTGCGTCTGGCCGATGACAAGAATGCCGAGGACTTGACGCCCAAGCAGCGCGAGGCCGTAACCGGCGCTGTGCAGGCTGCGATTGATGAAGACTATCTTGACGATATCGGCCCGGGCGGCGGTGATGACAGATAGCGCATCCTCCCGCCCCTTTGACCGGCGTCTCTGACGAGACGCCAGCAAAGTGTTGGGCCGGGCCGCGCGTCCCGCGCGGCGGTGGCTCTTTGGATGAGTGGGATAAACTGACACGCCTTTGAGCCACGGCGGGCCGAGAACGTGCAGAGCGGTTGGGATTTTTGCGAGCGAGGGTCTGTCGAAAAAGCGTCAGGCAGACAGACCAGCCCACTGTGGCGGGGAGGTGCCAAGCCTTGATGCGGGTAGCGGCCAGTGCATCCTGGCCGTCCCGACGCTCAGCGCGGGTTTCAGGCGGTGGCCTGGTCCCCAGCCCGAAACCTCGGTAGCCTGGGCATAGTCCTGCGGGGTGGCACCCTGCATCTCAACCTCGGGGTCGGATTTGCTGAGTGCCACCAGCAACTCTGCGGTGCGTGCAAGTGACAGTTTGGCGTGCATCACCGGGTTCCCCCGCGCGGCCTGCGCAAGTGCCGACAGGATTGATGCGGCCATCAGGTAACCGGTGGCGTGATCCAGCGCCTGCACGGGCAGGGGGGTAGGCTTGTCCGCCTGCGCCCAGATGCGCCCGGCGTCGGCGATCCCGGCGCTCATCTGGACAAGGCTGTCAAACCCGCGTCGGGTCGACCAGGGGCCTTGCCACCCATAGGCGTCCAGTGTCACCTCAACCCGGTTCGGGGCCAGTTCATCCCGTTTGGTTTTGGTCAATCCAAGCGCGTCCAGTGCGCCGGGACGATAGCCGTGAACAAAGACGTCCGCCTCGGCCAGCAGGTCATGCAACTTTTGAACCCCGGCAGGAGATTTCAAGTTCAGATAGGTGCATCGTTTGCCCAGCGAGATGTCGGGAATGACACCGGGTTCGTCCCAGCCGGGGGGATCGATCCGCAGCACTTCAGCGCCGAATCCGGCGAGGGTTCGTGTGGAAACCGGGCCAGCCAGAACGCGGGTCAGATCAAGGACCCGCAAGCCAGCCAGCGGCCGTTCTGCTGTGGCATTTGGCCGGTCGCGCAGGGTGACCATTCGCGGGTTTTCCCAGGTAATCAGCGGGTCGCGCGACACGGCACGGCCCTGAGGATGTTCAAGCCATTCCACCCGGCTGCGCATGGCGGCCGCAACACCGCCTTCGGCGATAATCGCGCTTTCAAGTTCCGAAATCGCCCACTGCCTGACCGCCTGGGATACGGCGTCCCGATCTGCGGGTGTATCCAGAACCTTGAGGGCCGCGCTGCGGTGATGCGGCAGGTTGGTGTGCAACCGGATCCAACCGTCCGATGCCCTGTAGTTGCCGGCAACCGCATCCCACAGGTCCGGCATCTGCCAGCCATCGGGTTTGAACGAAAACCCGAACCAGAGCGATGCCAGGCGGTGATCGACGGTGATTTCCGGTAGCTTCGCGGACAGGTTCAGGGCTGAAGTCAATGAAGCAAGCTCTTGCCCGACGGCGGCAAAGCTGGCCGTGGCCAGCTCTGACACCGCAAACACGCTTGAAAGTGCGCCGTTCCCGGTAGTCCGATAGCTGTCTGCGGCGGGAAGGGACGACAGCAGGCTCATTGCTGATAGGGGTCCAGACTGTCGCGCAGCCCGTCGCCAAGGAAGTTGAAGGCCAGCACGACGACGATGATCGGCAACATCGGGATGGCGGTCCATGGGTAGATCTCGATCGAAGCGAGGTTCTGTGCGTCGTTGAGCATCACGCCCCAGCTGACCGCCGGTGCCCGCAGGCCAAGGCCGAGGAAACTGAGCGCCGTTTCCCCGAGGATCATTGCCGGGATCGACAGT
Source organism: Ruegeria sp. AB8 (assembly GCF_056542605.1). NCBI lineage: Bacteria > Pseudomonadati > Pseudomonadota > Alphaproteobacteria > Rhodobacterales > Roseobacteraceae > Ruegeria > Ruegeria sp. AB8. The sequence continues at coordinate 184,647 of NZ_JBQGAB010000009.1, read as the reverse complement.
GTGGCCGAGGCGATCAGATGTGACATGAAGTTCGGCAACAGGTGCTTGCGGATCACCCGCCCCGAGCTCGCGCCCATCATTTCCGCCGCGCGTACGTATTCCTCTTCGCGCAGGGACAGGAACTTGGCGCGAACGGATCGGGCGAGGCCGGGCCAGTCGAGAATGCCGAGAATGATCGAGATGATGAAGAACACCGCCACCGGGCTCCAGTTCGACGGGACCGCAGCGGACAAGGCCAGCCACAGAGGCAGTTCCGGCAGCGAGCGCAGGATTTCGATCACCCGGTTGATGGTCCAGTCGATCCTGCCGCCGAAATACCCCGCCATCGACCCGAACAGGATACCCAGAAAGAACGACACCGAAATACCGATGAGGCCCACGGTCAGCGACAGTTGCGCGCCGTAAAGGATGCGGCTGAACACGTCCCGGCCCAGCCGATCCGAGCCCCAAAGGAACAGCGTGGCGCCCTCGGGGGCGCAGAACAGGTGCCTGTTTGTTTTGATCAGTCCTGCCAGCTTGTATTCGGACCCTTCACAGAAGAACCGGATCGGGCGTGGGTCTTCGGTGTCGGGGACGAATTTCCACTGAAAGGTCTCAAGATCAGCTTCGGCTATGATGGGATAGACGTAAGGCCCGACAAATTCACCTTCGTGGAACCAGTTGACGCTTTGGGGCGGGGCATAGAGGTGTTCACCATTGCGGTCGTTCGGCCCGTAAGGCGCAATGAACCCGGCGAAGGGCAGCATCAGATAGCATAGCAGCAGGAAGATACCCGAAATCAGGCCCAGCTTATGGGTCCGGAACTTGCGCCAGACCAGAACCCAGTTCGGTGCGTCCAGATCCGCGCGTTCGAGTTGTTGGATCGAGGCTTCGGGATCGAACGGGGCGTCGTCGACATAGCGGCCGTCAGGAAGTTTGCTCATGCTTCACGGCCCTCGTATCGGATGCGCGGGTCCAGCATGACCAGCAGGATGTCGGAGATCATCGTCCCGATCAGGGTCAGCAGGGCGACGAACATCAGGATGAAGGCCGACAGGAACTGATCCTGTGTCTTAAGCGCGGTCAGCAGGGTCGGGCCAATGGTTTGCAGACCCAGAACGACCGACACAAGTACCGATCCCGATACCATCGAGGGCAGCAGGTTGCCGATGTCCGCCACAAACGGGTTGAAGGCAACGCGCAATGGGTATTTCGTCAGCACCCGCGACGGGGCCATGCCCTTGGCGATGGCGGTTTCGACATAAGGCTTGCCCAACTCGTCCAGCATATTGGCCCGCAAACGCTGCATCATTGCGGATGCCCCGGAGGTGCCGATGACAAAGGTCGGAACAATCAGGTGGACAAGAATGGACTTCAGCTTGTCCCAACTCATCGGCTGGCCTTCGAAGGATGGGTCCATCAGCCCGCCGATGGGCAGGTTGAAATAGCGGTGGCCGTAATAGAACAGGATCAGCGCCAGAAGAAAGTTTGGCGTGGCGAGACCAAGATAGCCAACAAAGGCCGAGGTGTAGTCGATCCAGGTTCGTGACTTTGCAGCAGCCAAAACACCCAGCGGCAGGGCCACTGCATAGACGAAAAGGATCGCGGCCAGGTTGACCACGACCGTCAGCCACAGCGTGTCACCCACGATTTCGGACACGGGGCGGTCGAATTCAAAGGACCAGCCGTAATTGCCCTGCAACAATCCTTCGAACCCGTGGGGACCGGGCCAGAATCCCATCCAGATCAGGTATTGCTCCGGCATCGACCGGTCCAGCGCGTATTCCTTGCGCAGAAACTCGGCCTTGGCCACGCCGGCCGACTGACCCGAGGCCTGCAATTCGGCAATCTGGTTGCTGAGATAGTCGCCGGGCGGCAGGTTGATGATCACGAAGATCAGAACCGACACCACCAGCAGTGTCAGCAGCATCGTGAAAAAGCGGTACACCGCGTAGCGCAGCATGATCATTTAGCTGCTCCTGTCAGTCGGCGAAAAAGAACTCGTCTGGCCGGTGGACGCCGAAATGCGCACCGGGTTCCCACGCCCACATGGCTTGCTGAGGTACATTGCGCAGACGGTTCGAAACCACGATCGGTTGCGGTGCGCCGTTCAGTATACCGATGGCGTAAAGCTGGTCAGCATGAATTTTCAGCATTTCGGTCCAGACGGCCTGACGCTCTTCGTCGGTTGTGGCGATTTCCCATTTGTGGGCCAGTTCCATCAACCGCTCTGCCTCAGGCATGTCTGGTGACTCGCCCGCTTCGCCACCTGTCTGATGATACTGCCCCCATTTCGGCCACGCCAGAAACACCTGATCGGTCGGGGCCAGATAGGCGGGGGAAGTGTGATTTTGCGGGATACCGTCATCCCAGCCAAACCAGACGGATGCCATCGTATTACCCGAGAAGACGCGGTTGCGCAGGATGTCCCGGTCCAGCGGACGCATGACCAGCTTGACGCCAACCTCGCGCCAGGTGTCGGTGACGATCTGCAATGCGTTTTCAACCTCTTGACGTTCGCCGGCGGTTTCGATCACCAGCTCCATCGGTCGGCCATCGGGCAGCAAGCGGATGCCATTGTTATCTCGTTTGTCCAGCCCGGCCTCATCCAGCAGAGCATTGGCCTGTTCGATGTCGAATTGCGCCCAAGCCTGTGCGTTTTCTTCGTTGTAGAAAGGTGAGGCAGGCAGCACCGACATCGCACCGGGCTGGGCCAGTTTGAAGTAAAGCGCCTGGTTGATCGTCTGGCGGTCAATTGCGAGTGAAAGGGCGCGGCGCACGCGCACATCGCGCAACACTTCGCGCCAGCCATCATCCGAGTAATTCAGGTTCGGGTAGATTGCGATCTGTGACGCCACCCCGGTTTTCCAAAGCAGTGTCTTGTAGTTTCCCTTCTCCTCACCCTTTTTCAGGATTGATGCGTCACGGAAAGCCAGCCCGCGCCCCTGCAAATCGGTCTCACCCGCGTTGGTCTTGGCTGCAACAAGGCCGGGGGCGACGATCTCCATCTCGACCACATCGATATAGGGCAGTTGCACACCCTTGGAGTCGATGCGGTGATAGTAAGGGTTTCGGACAAAGTTGTGCCGGATCTTCTTGCCAGAGCTTGCATTCAGCCAGGGCTGCAGGGTAGGCAGTTCGTGATTGTCGAATTTATAGAGGTTATCCAGCTTGTTGTGCAGCGCGGCCCAGCTTTTGACCCTTGCATCGTCAACCTGAAAGGCCAGATCTTCGGCGTCTGCAAACTTCTCATGGTATTGCTTGAGGAAGGCGGACGGGCGGTAAATGAAGGGGGGGCGGGCCTGCGCCAAAGATTGAAGGAAATTCGGGTTCGGATCGTCCCATTCGTACATGATTGTCTGCTCGTCCGGGAAAGTCACGGTCGGCAACTTGCCTTCGACTTGCAGGAAATCCGGCGGACCGGAGGGGCTGAGGAGTTCATTGTTGGCCACATCCTCCCACCAGTAGCGAAAATCTTCCGAGGTGAAGGGAGAGCCGTCGGACCATTTGTGCCCTTCGCGCAGATGCAGCGTGAACTTGCGGTTGTCTTCGTTGTCGAATGAGGCCAGCAGGTCCGGGACAATTTCATAATTCTGGTCGAAACCGACCAGGCGGGCATACCCATAGACGACCATCTGGCGGATGTCCTTGGATCGCGTCACCATCGTGCGCAAAGTTCCGCCGGGCGTGCCGAATTCACGCCCCTTTGCGGCCAGATCAACGATCAGGGGGTCCTTTGGCAAACGCTCCTGAACCGGGGGCAGGTTGCCTGCGTTGACTTCAGTGGCCCAGAATTCGCTTTCCTGTGGTGTCGGAACGGTCTCTGCCGTGGCGGGCAGCATCCAGGTCAGGGCCAGCGACGCGGCCAGAAACAGGGGACGAGTGGTTTTAAACATGGCAACGTACCTTATGGCCGGGCTCCAGCTCTATCAATGAGGGTACCACGGTGTCAGAGAAACGAAAGGCTTCTTCCCAGCTGCTCGGTGCCCCCGCGCCCAAAGCGACCAGTTTCAGGTCGATGGGACGGTTGATGTCAGGTTCCGGTTGAGCGGCAATCAGCGCTTTGGTGTAAGGGTGGCGGGGATTGTAAAACAGGGTCTCAGGCGGGGCTTGTTCGACGATCAGTCCCCGTCGCATCACGGCGACCTCATCAGCGATGCGTGCCACGACGGCAAGGTCGTGGGAGATGAAGAAATAGGACAGGTTCAGACTGTCCTGTAGATTCTCCAGCAATGTCAGGATCTGTTCCTGCACCGACACGTCCAGTGCCGAGGTCGGCTCGTCACAGACGATCAGCAACGGGTCCAGCATCATGGCGCGGGCAATCGACAGGCGCTGGCGCTGGCCACCGGAAAACGCATGCGGGTAGCGTTTGAGCATGTCCGCATTCAAGCCCACCCGTTTCAGCATCTCGGCCGCCTTGTCCCGCTGTTCGGAAACAGACCCGATGCGGTGGATTTCCAACGGCTCGGTCATGGCGTCCTGAATGCGCATGCGCGGGCTAAGCGAACTGTAGGGATCCTGAAACACCATCTGCGCATTGCGTTGAAACGCGGTGCGCTGGGCGCGTGTCATCTTGTGGACGGTGATCGGATCGGCATCTGCGGAAGTTCGGAACAGCACTTCGCCGCCCGGATCAGGTAGCTCGGCTCCCAAGGCGATGCGGGCGGCGGTGGTCTTGCCAGACCCGCTTTCGCCTACAACGGCCAGTGTTTTGCCCCGGGCCAGCTGCAGATCGACACCCTGACAGGCGAAGATTTTCTTGTCGTCCTGCCAACCCTTGCTTGAACGCATGGTGTAGGTCTTGCTGACGTCCTTCATCTGCAGGATCAGATCATCCTGCGGCATCGGCAGGCCGACGGCATCCTTGTCCGGGATTTCCGGTGCGGCATCAAACAGTTGCCGCGTGTATGGGTGCGCGGGCGCATTCAGCATCGGCTCGGCCGGACCGGCCTCCATCACGCGACCCTTGTGCATGACGACAACCTGCTCGGCCATGTTGGCGACAACGCCCAAGTCATGCGTGACCAGGATCAGCGCCATACCGGTTTCTTTTTGTAGGTCCTTGATCAGCCCCAGAACCTGCGCCTGCGTCGTCACGTCCAGCGCGGTGGTCGGTTCATCTGCGATCAGCAGCTCGGGTTTCGAGACCATCGCCATGGCGATCATCGCCCGCTGCCGCATGCCGCCGGACAATTCAAAAGGGTAAGAATCATACGCCCGCTGAGGGTCGGGGAACCCGACGCGCTCGAACTGGGTCAGAACCTCTTTGCGAGCCTGCGCCTCGGACGCGCCACGATGCAGCCAGAGAACCTCGCTGACCTGATTGCCGATCTTGTGCAATGGAGAGAGGGATCGCATCGGCTCCTGAAAAATCATCGAAACGCGATTGCCGCGAATATCGCGCATCTGGCGTTCGTTGATTCGGGTCAGTTCCACCAGACCCTTGGAATCATTCAAGGTAATTGTTCCGCTGCGGATCTGGGCCGTGCGCGGCAGAATGCGCAACGCTGCCCGGCAGGAAATGGTTTTGCCCGATCCGGATTCTCCGACCAAAGCAAGCGTTTGCCCCGCCTCGACGTCAAAATTCACGCCTTTGACAACAGATTCCGCACTGCCAAAGCCAATGCTGAGGTCTTGGACAGACAACAACGCATTCATGCAGGTTTACCACCTGTTTGACCGTAGGTCGGCATCGGCTTGTTCAACTCCCTGTGTTTTTTGGCTCAGTTTCGCGCGGTTAGTGCCGCATAGTCAAACCGTTCTTGGGCCCAAACGTCGCGGAAACGTGAAACCGGGGGCAATTTATCTACACAAAGTCTTGAGTTCTTGTCATCTAGGGCAGTGTCGGCCACATCTTGTCTGTCGACTGCCATCAAGGAGAGATTTGCCCCGTGTCCGACAATCAAAGCCGTCTGGATCTGTTCATCGACCGCATGGTGTCACAGCGTGCCTGCCTGGATTTTGCCATTGCGCAAACCCGCGGCATGCCGGGTCCCGTGTTTGAGCTCGGGCTGGGCAACGGGCGAACCTATCATCACATGATCGGTCGTATTCAGGATCGCCCGGTTTATGTTTTTGAACGGGCGGTTGCGTCGCACCCGGAGTCCACGCCGCTCGACGATCGGGTGATCCTTGGCGACGTGCGGGAAACTCTGCCCGCGTCGGTCGACCGTTTTGGCGCATCGGCCAGCTTGATACATGCGGATCTGGGCGGGCATAACAGGGCCAAGAACGATGCGTTCGCCCGATTTGTATCGCCTCTGATCGAACCGCTGCTGGCCGAGGGCGGACTGATGGTGTCCAGTGACCGTATGTATTTCGAGGCCCTGACTGAAGTGCCGCTGCCGGCAGGTGCTGTGGAAGGCCGCTGTTTCATTTATCGCCGCTGATCCGGGCCACAGGAAAGATCGCCAATGCTGTTTTATGACTGCTCAACCGCCCCCAACCCGCGCCGGTCCCGCATGTTCATCGCTGAAAAAGGGCTTGATATTGAAACCCGGCACATCTCGATCGCTGATCGAGAGCAGTTGAGCGACGATTTCAAAGCGGTAAATCCATGGGCAACGGTGCCGGTTCTGGTGACGGATGACGGCACAGTCCTGACCGAAAACCTTGGAATCGCTGCCTATCTTGAAGCGCGCTTTCCCAATCCGCCTTTGTTGGGCCGTGATCCGGACGAAAAGGGCCTTGTTCTGATGTGGAACAGTATTGTCGAGCAACAGGGCGGCGCCCCGATTGCCGAAGTGCTGCGAAACACCAATCCCTTCTTTCAGGACCGGGCGATCCCGGGACCGGTCAATTACGCGCAGATCCCCGAACTGGCGCAGCGCGGCGCCGACCGCGTGGCACGGTTTTTCGATCTTCTGGAGCAGCGCTTGCGAAACAGCGCATTCTTGGCCGGGGCAGAGTTTTCACTGGCGGATATTTCGGCTTTTGTTTTTGTCGATTTTGCGCGTGTCATCAGAACGCGCATACCTCAGGAAAACACGGCGACGCTGGCATGGTTCGAGGGGATCAAGGAACGACCCAGCGCCAACCTTTGAAGCCAAGGTTTCAGGAAGCGTAGACCACCCAGGCCCAGACCATGGCGACGTAAGTCAGGTTGTGCATGAACTGATCCAGCCCGGCAGCCCGCCAGAATGCCGCCTGATTGGGTTGCAGTTGCCGCTTGTCCGAGTACAGGGCCTTGGCAAAGTCTATGTTGAAATGCACGAACCATTCCAGAACGGCGATAACAAGGATGAAAGCTATCGCGGTCCCGAACAGCAGAAACACAATAGCAGAACCCGCCGCATGCACCGCTGCATGCTGCGCGCGTCCCAAATGCATATATTCCCCGCGGCCCGACAGCATTTTTGCTGTCTGGAGATAAAAATCCGCGAACATATGTTTGACCTGCAATAAGCAGATCATCAGCAACACCGCGCCAAGTGTAGCAGTCAAAATCGCCTTCCCCATATCAGTCTGTCTCAAACTCTAGGTGCTAAATTGGGCTCGCGCAAATGAACTAGTTCACACAAGGGGGGAATTTTCGATCAATTGGAAACTATTTGCGTCTTTTGTTGGGATTGCGGTAAATTCGTACTGCTGAATTTAAAGATTACCATGACGTACGGGTCGATGACCTGAAGTAGGGGCGGGTTCAATAGAAAGAACGATTTTCCGGTTTATTTGGAAGTACTCCAAACGCGATCAGCTGGTGCTGCTGGCCGTGACGGCGACGCTGTTTCCATTGCTTTACCTGACGCTGGAACTGCCCAAGCGCATCATCAATGACGCCATCGGCGCAACCAGCAGCGTGGTCGAGGTCTGGGGCTACAGTCTGACGCAGACCAATTTCCTGATCATCCTGTGCTTTGCATTTCTGGCCTCGGTTCTGGCGCATGGTTTGATGAAGATGCGCATCAACACGATGAAGGGGATCCTTAGCGAACGGATGTTGCGCCGGTTCCGCTATCAGTTGATCAACAGCGCGCTGCGTTTTCCACAACCCTATTTCGAGCGGGTCAGCCAGGGTGAACTGGTCTCGATGGTGACAGCCGAAAGCGAGCCGATGGGCGGGTTGATGGGCGATGCGATCAGCCAGCCGGTGTTGCAGGCCGGACAGATGATCACGATCCTGTCGTTCCTGTTTCTGCAAAGCGTCTGGTTCGGATTGGCAGCAGTGGCGCTGATCCCCTTGCAGGCCTGGCTTATCCCGCGCCTGCAGCAGCAGATCAACCTGCTGAACAAGAAACGCATTCAGGAAGTGCGCGTGCTTGCGGCCCAGATTGGTGAAAACGCGGCGGGCGCATCGACATTGCGGTCAAACGGCGGCTGGCGGTATCGTCGCGCGATGGTCTCGGATCAGCTGGGGCGGCTGTTCGGCATCCGGTTAGAGATCTACCAAAAGAAGTTTTTTATGAAATTCATAAACAACTTCATCTCGCAGCTGACGCCGTTCATGTTCTATCTGGTTGGCGGGCTTCTGGTGCTTCAGGGGTCGGTCTCGCTGGGGGCGCTGGTCGCGGCCTTGGCTGCCTACAAGGACCTGAGTTCCCCGTGGAAGGAACTTCTGACCTATTACAACCAGACACAGGACATGTCCCTGCGCTGGGACGTGGTGGTCGAACGCTTTGCGCCCTCGGGAATGCTGGATGAAAATCTATTCGATGGCGAACCTGAAACACGTCCGCATCTGAACGGCGATATCCACCTGAACCATGTCTCGGTGCGCGATATGGATGGGAATCAGGTGCTGGACGATCTGAACCTGACGTTTCCGGGTGGAAAGACGGTTGGTATTTCCGCCCCCAGCGAGGAAGACCGGCGCGCATTGGCGGAACTGCTGACACGGGAAATCCTGCCAAGTGCCGGGCGCGTTGAAATCGGGGGGCAGAACCTGGCCGAAATGCATCAGGGGGTTGTGGCGGCTCGGATCGGGTATGCCACGTCGCGGCCCGTGATGTTTCAGGGAACGCTGGGCGACAACGTCATGATGCCGATGCGGTTCAAGCCATTGTCGGAAGGGCCGGCCGATCCCGGATTCGCCGAAACCCAGCGTGCCGGAAACAGCCCGGACCCGTTCCGGGCAGATTGGCTGGATCCGTCACTGGCCGGTCTGGACAATGCGCAGGCACTGCGTGCGTGGTGGCTGCAACTGGTCGAGGGGATGGGCTCGGGCGCGGCCCTGTTCCAGCGGGGTAGCGAGCAGACATTCGATGCAGCCGAGCACCCCGAGCTGGCGGCAAAACTGGTCGAACTGCGCCCGGTGGTGCAGCAGGCTGTTCAGCAGAATGGGCTGGAACAGCAAGCGCTGATTTTCCGTCGAGATACCTATAACCCGGCATTGCCCGTGGCGGAAAACCTGCTGTTTGCCACCCCGCGCGTCCGGGTCACGCAGGATCTTCTGGCGCGCCAATCCGTGTTTCTTGGGCAATTGCGCGAACTGGGGCTGGATGAAACGCTGGTCAGTCTGACCCGGGACGTGATCGACATGCTGCGCCAGATCTTTGGGCTGGATGGAACCGATCACCCTCTGTTCCGCAAACTTGGCCTTGAAGCCCAGACCTATGAGGCCGCAGTCGAGCTGATCGACCGCACCCGGGACGAAGGCGCGACAGGGCTGAACGATGAACAGTTGGCAAACCTGCTGGCGGTGCCATTGGTGATCTCGGCCGAACAGATCGGGCCGGCCTTTACCAGTGAACTGAAGGACCGGATTCTCGAGTTGCGTCACAGTCACTCTGACAAGCTGCTTGAGACATTGCATGACGTCTTCGTGCCGCTGGATGAGGGCGAGTTTGCACCGGGGCTGACCGTGATGGAGAACGCCCTTTTTGGCAAGGTCAGCCAGGTTGGAGGGGCCCGGTCCGACGAGTTGCGCAAGGTGATTGTCGATGTGCTGTCCGAAAACGGCGCGCGCCCACTGGTGATCGAACTGATCTACAACGTTCCGGTTGCCCTCGGCGGGCAAAACCTTCCGGCGGTTTTTGCCGAACCATTGGCCTTTACCCGTGCAACGATCAAGAAGCCGGACGTTCTGGTCCTTGAGAACGCGCTGGCCAGTTATGACATGAAAACCAAAGTGGCGGTTTACAAGAACCTGCGCGAGTTGCTGCCGGACACCACGGTTGTATACCTGAACGATCAGTTCCAGAATCCGGATGCATTCGACATGCATGTGGAAATCAGGCAAGGTCGTGTCGTTTCAGGGGAGGGACCGATCGACGTGGAGGAAGACAGCGCCGCCTCAGCCGACCTTGCGCGCAAACTGCGGGCATTGGAACAGACGCCATTGTTCTCGGGTCTGAACCGCAGACAACTGCGCCTGCTGGCATTTGGTGCGCGCTGGTTCGAGGCCGCCAAAGGCGAGGTAATCTTTCTGAAAGACGACCAGCCGACGGATGGGGCATACGTTGTTCTTGAGGGCGAGGCGGGTTTGTATCTGCCGCAAAAGGACGAACCGGATCAGCTGATCACCAAGGTCGGACCCGGCGCGCTGGTTGGTGAGCTTGGTCTGATCCGCAAAGAGCCGCGCGCGCTGAGCATGATTGCCGAAACCGACCTGTCCTGCCTGCGTATCGGTGAAGAAGAATTCCTTGCCGTCGTCGAAAACGATGCCGCAACCGCGTTCAAGCTGTTGCAGGTCATTGCCGGTTACGTTTCGAACTAGATGCCGCCCTCGGGGCTGCAGAACAGGTCATAGAGCAATGTGATGACCTGTGCGGTATTGCCGTCTTTCAGCGTGTAGTAGATTGTCTTGCCATCCCGGCGGGTCGAGACCAGGTTTTCCTCGCGCAAGCGGGCAAGCATCTGACTGACTGCCGCTTGCCTTAGCTGCAACAGCTCCTCCAGTTGCCCTACGGATTTTTCGCCATCGCCCAGATGGCACAGGATCATCAATCGGCCTTCATGGGCCAGCGTCTTGAGAAATGCTGCCGCGCGAGCGGCGCTTTCGCTCATATCCGCAGGTTTTTCAGGGCTCAGTTGTTGGGACTGCACTTCCTTGAACGTCACGCGCGACCTGTCTACTAGTCTGTATTGTCAGCATTATGCCTGATTACAGTCGTGATTGTCACCCCTCGACAGCCGGTGCGCCGCCCTGAAAGGCGTTGCCGTTGACGTAGTCACAAGGTGCCTCCTGCATCTGCAGGTGCAGGCCATCCCCGGTATAGGGGTGCGCGCGGGCCAGTTCTTCATTGACGTCGATCCCGAGGCCGGCAGCAGTGGGCGGGATCACGAATCCATTGTCCACCTGCAAACTGCCGTTGATCAACTGGTTGTGGAACGGGGTTTCAATGGTTTCCAGCAGCAACAAGTTGGGTATGGATGCGGCCAGATGGATATTCGCGGCCCATTCCACAGGCCCCGCGTATAGGTGCGGTGCCATCTGTGCGTTGAAGATCTCGGCCATGGCGGCGACTTTCTTCATCTCCCATATCCCACCTGCGCGTCCCAGCGCGGGTTGCAGGATTTCTGCCGCGCCAGCCCGCAAAACCGCCCCGAACTCGGCCTTTGTGGTCATTCGCTCGCCTGTGGCCACCGGAATGCGGACATTGCGGGCAACGCGCGCCATGTCTTCGATCATGTCCGGCGGTGTGGGTTCTTCGAACCAGAGCGGCGAGTACGGCTCGAGCGCCTGACCCAGTCGGATGGCCCCCGCCGTGTTGAACTGGCCGTGGGTGCCGAACAGCAGGTCGGCCTTGTCCCCGACGGCCTTGCGTATGGCTTTGCAGAACGCCACCGACATCGAGATATCGGACATCGCCGGCATATGGCCTCCGCGCATCGTGTAAGGACCAGCCGGGTCGAACTTGACCGCGGTGAAGCCGCGCCGGACCATTTCGGTCGCGCTTTCCGCCGCCTGATCGGGTGACGTCCAGAAATCGGTCAGATTGTGCCGGGGCAGGGGGTACAGATATGTATAGGCGCGAATGCGTTCATTCATCAGCCCGCCTAGCAGGGCGTAAACCGGGCGGCCCCGGTCCTTGCCCAAAATGTCCCAGCACGCGATTTCAAGCCCGGAAAACGCGCCCATGACCGTCAGGTCCGGACGCTGGGTGAAGCCGCTTGAATAGGCGCGGCGGAACATCAGCTCGATGTTTTCCGGGTTCTCGCCCAGCATATGTCGTTCGAACACGTCCCGGATGACATGTTTCATGGCCTCCGGGCCAACCGACGAGGCGTAGCATTCCCCCCAGCCGATGATCCCGGTATCGGTCGTGACCTTGACCAGTATCCAGTACCGCCCGCCCCAGCCGGGGGCCGGAGGGGCCGTGACAATAATGTCGAGATCCTGCAGTTTCATCAGCTGCCCTCCTGCCGGGTCGCGTTAGTTCTGGTCGAAGATAATGACGTTGCGTTTGGCCGAGCCGGTCTTCGTGTCGGCAATCGCCTCGTTGATCTGATCCAGCGTCCAGCGCCCCGAGATCAGTTCATCCAGTTTCAGCCGCCCCTGTTCGTACAGGTCGATCATCCAGGGGATATCGCGCTGAATGACCACGTCGCCCATTTTCGATCCGACCAGGCCCTGTCCCAATGCGGCAAGGATGACGGGTTCGTAGGTAGACTGATCGCCGGAATGCGGCATGCCGATCATGACGGCCTTGCCGCCGCGCCCAAGGTAACGCGGGGCCTGATCATAGGCCGGTATCGCGCCAACGGTAATCAGAACAGCATCCGCCCCGCGCCCGCCCAAAGCCTTGTATGCAGCCTTCCACGGCTCGTCCAGGCTGCCCAGCACGCCATGTGTTGCGCCAAACTCTTTGGCGATTTCCAGTTTTTCTTCGGTCATGTCTACAGCCACGATGCGCCGCGCCCCGGCAAGCCGTGCGCCCTGTATCGCGTTCAGGCCTACGCCCCCGGCGCCAATCACGACTACGTCCTGACCCGGGCGCAAACCGGCCGCGTTGACGGCTGCGCCAACGCCCGTGATCACGCCGCAGGACAACAGGCTGGCAACGTCCTTGGGCAGCGTTTCCGGGATCTTGACGATCTGCCTGTGGCTGACGACCACCTTTTCCGCAAAAGCGCCGCAGGCCATGGCCTGTTCAAGCGGACCGTTATCGGCTGTACGTAGCGGACCCTTGACCGTGTCGTAAGGGGTTTCACAGATCGTGGGTTTGCCACCTGCGCAGGACGGGCAGGACCCGCAGGCCCGGATCAGTGTGACAACGACCGGGTCGCCGACCTGGAACCCGCCTGCGTCCTTGCCCACCGCCGATATGATGCCAGCCGCCTCGTGCCCGTAAACGGCAGGCAGAAACCCGCCCCAGGCGCCACTGGCGTATGTTATGTCGGAATGACAGATCGCGACGGCGTGCAGGGTCACTTCGACCTCGCCATTGCCCGGAGCCGAAATCCGGACATCTTCAATAACAAGCGGTTCCCCGAACGCATGGCATACAGCGGCTTTGATGGTTTGCATTGTTGTTAACTCTCCCTTTCGCACACGGTGGCGTTATGGCGCGCAGGCTGCAAGGCGGAATCCGTCATTGGGATGTCGTTGTTACGCCACAAGCGGGCGCGCCCGGGAAAACAGCACGAAACCTGCAATCATCAGCACAAGGGCAAGAAGAAACGGCGCACCGGGCAAATAGATAGCTGTGTCCGGTCGCACGAAATGCGCGAATACGCCGGTCATCAGCAACGGAGAGATAATCATCGACAGAGCATGGAGTGAGGTCAGAACGCCCTGTAGTTCGCCCTGTTGGGAATCCGGTGTGGCCCGCGACATCATGGCCTGCAGGGCCGGGGTGATCACGGCGCCAAAGGCCGTGATCGGGATCAGGATCAGGGCGACAGTTCCGTTGGTCAGAAACGCCAACAGCAAGAAACTGATTATCTCGAATCCCATGCCGTAGATGATGGTTGCCCGCTCGCCCAGATATCGCGTGGCCGGGCGGATCAGACCGCCCTGCACGGCCGCCATGGCCATGCCGTAGACCCCAAGGGATAATCCGATCATCTGCGGTGACCAGCCAAAGCGCTCAGTCGTGAAATACGACCAGATTGCGGGGTAGACATAGATTGACACCGAATACAGGAAATAGACCCACAACAAGGGTCGAATTCCCGGCAGTCCGGCGATGGCGCGCAAAGAATTTGCGGTATTGGCACGTCGCCAGCTGAATGCTCGCCGGGTCTTGTCCGTGATCGTTTCCGGCATCACGAACAGACCGATGACGAAGGTCAGCGCAGACAATCCCGCCGCCGCCCAGAACGGCGCGCGGGTTCCGTATTCACTCAGCACACCGCCCAGAACCGGCCCAAGCACGAAGCCAACGCCAAAGGCCGCCCCGATCAGTCCGAAATTGGCGGCTTTCTCGTATGGCTTTGACACGTCCGCCATGAAAGCTGCCGCGGTTGCGTGGGTGGCGGCGGTAATGCCGCCCACGATGCGCCCGGCAAGAAGCAACCAGATACTACCTGCAACCGCCATGACCACGTAGTCCAGCGCCATGACAAACAGCGACACCAGAAGAACCGTGCGCCGACCATAAGCATCAGAGAGATTTCCCAGAATTGGACTGAACACAAACTGCATTGCAGCGAATGCGGTGCTGAGAATCCCGCCCCAGATCGCGGCACTGGCCAGCGTTCCTGCCTGAACTTCGAGGATCAGTTCGGGCATGATGGGCATCACCAGACCGATGCCCATGGCGTCGATCATCACGATGCTGAGAACAAACAGAAATGGCAGACGCATGATTACCGGTTTCAGAGGTTTCTGCGCGGACCCTAGCGACCGGCCGCAGGGAAGGGAACATCCCTGTACCATGTCGTGACGTCCGGTCAGCCGGGTTCAGAGCCCATGCTCGATCTCGCTCAGCAGTTTGGCCAGCTTTTCCGGCTGCGCGAAAAACGGTGAATGCGAACTGTCGATGGTGTGGCGCAGGTTCGGCGGCGCGCAGTGGCTCATCGTTTCCTGGTATTCGGTCGGTATCGTATGATCGTCGGTTGTACGGATATATGCCTTTTTGACGCCGGCGTATCTTGCGGACAGAGCCAAAGGGGTGTCCTGAGGCCGGATTGGCTGAGGGCACATTCGTGCCAGCGCATATTGGGTCGTGCCGGTCGGGCAGTCGTGATAAAACAGATCCTGCACCCGGTCGGGATGGACGGTGTAGGACAGGCCGTCGGCAGATTTGTCCACGGCATCTACAATCAGTTGCCGGGGCGCGCGTTTTCGCATCTCGACCATCGACAAACCGTCGTGCGGCACATACGCGCAAAGATAGATCAGGCCCTGCATCGCGTTTGGCTGAGCCTCGGCGGCGGCGCTGATCGGATATCCGCCCCAGGAATGCCCGACGATGAGTGTTTCCGGTGTTGTGGCCGCCAGAACAGCGTCCCGACACCCGTCCAGCGTAACGTCGCAGATGCGGGTCGGGTCGGAACCGTGGCTGGGCAGATCGATGGCATGGGCGGAATGCCCCAGACGTTCAAGTGCGGGTATTAGATCGCGCCAGCACCATGCGCCATGACAGGACCCGTGGATCAGCAAAAAATCCGCCACAGTCGTCTCTCCTTCAGATATGTCCGACATCGGACAGGAAGCGTCGCAACAAGGCGGCGTATTGCTTGGGGTGTTCGACACAGGGCAGATGTCCCGCCTTGCGCATCAGTTCAAACCGGGAGCCGGGGATCAGGTTGACTGTTTCTCTGACCAGGTCGGGCGGGGTCGAGCCGTCCTCGCTGCCGGCGATGCCCAATGTGGGCAGGCGCAATCCGCTGGTCGGCGTATAGAAATCGGTGCCCGATATGGCGGCGCAGCACCCCAGATAACCTTCGACCGGTTGGCGAACCATCATGTTGCGCCACAGCAGATGATCCGCCGATGTGCGATAGGCCTTCGAAAACCACCGTTCCATCGTTGCATCGGCCAGCGCTTCGATTCCGCCAGTTCGCACCGCAGCCATGCGGCCCTGCCAGATGGCGGGGGTCGCAATCTTGGCGGCGGTGTTTGAAAGAACCAGCGCGCGGACCTGATCCATCCTTTTGACCGCCAGGCCTTGGGCGATCATACCGCCGATGGACAGGCCCACGAATACGCAATCCCGGACACCAATATGGTCCAGAAGGGCCTCGGTATCCCTTATCAAGGCGCCCATCGAATACGGGCCGGGAGGCTGCGAAGACAATCCGTGACCTCGCTTGTCGAAACGGATGATCCGCAGGCCATCCGGCAGATGCGGCAGGACGCTGTCCCAAAGGCGCAGATCGGTCCCAAGGGAATTGGCAAACACGATTGGTGCCCCGTCCGGGTTGCCGTCCGTGCGGTAATGCAGTTGCACGTCACCAAGATCGGCGATTTGCATGATTTCGGTCCCTGTCGATTCAGAGTTCGGGGTCAACTTGCACGGATTGCCGCCCGCTGTCAGGTCAGGAATTCCAACGCCTGGCCAAAAACTTGCGGATCGGCATTTCCGCCGGATGCCACCACAATCACCGCGTCGCCCTGGATCTCGTCCTTTCGGAACAGGGCTGCCGCCAGCGACACGGCCCCGCCCGGTTCCAGCGCGATCTTGAGGCGCAAAAACGCCTGCGCCATTGCCCGCAGGGCTTCTTCCTCGGATACCACTAGCCCGGGACCGCACAAACGCTGAAGGATCGGAAAGGTGATCTGGCCGGGTTGGGGGGTCAGGATTGCATCGCACAGATTGCCCGCTGCCGCCGTGTTCTTTTCGATGCGGCCGCTTTCCAACGATCGTTTGACATCATCAAAGCCTTCCGGCTCGCACGGGCGAACCCGCAGGTCAGGCGCGTGTTTTTCCAAAGCCAAGGCAATGCCCGATGACAGGCCGCCGCCGCCGCAACACACCAGAACGTCCGCATTGGCAACCCCGGCTTCGGCCGCCTGACGCGCAATCTCAAGCCCCGTGGTGCCCTGTCCGGCGATTACTTGCGGTTCGTCGTAGGGCCGGATCAGCGTCAACCCACGCTCCTGCGCCAGACCTTCTCCGATCTCCTCGCGGCTTTCGGTTGTGCGGTCGTAGAGAACAACCTCGGCCCCCAATGCGCGGGTGTTTTCGATCTTCAGCCGTGGCGCGCCTGAGGGCATGATGATGACCGATGATATTCCGTGCCGGGACGCGGCCAGCGCAACCCCCTGCGCATGGTTGCCCGAGGAATAGGCGATGACGCCGCGCTGCCGGTCACTTTCTTCCAGCGCCGAGATTGCCGACCATGCGCCGCGAAACTTGAAGCTGCCGGTATGTTGCAGGCATTCGGGTTTCACCAGCACACGCCGGCCTGCGATTTCGTCCAGAAAGGGCGAGGTCAGGATCGGTGTTTCCCGCACATGTCCCCGCAGTCGGGTGGCGGCGGCTTCGATCAGATCAATGGTGCTCATGCGGCGTCCAGTACTTTGCGAATGACGGTCAGCGAAGGGGGCTCGTCCAGAAAGGGAACATGCCCGCGATCCGGCACCTCAGCCACGATAAGCCCGGGGTGACGAGTTTGCATTTGGGTAAGTGTTTCCCTTCCCAGAATGTCCGAGTTTGCGCCACGGATGACACCAACCGGCAAATCGCGCAAGGCCTCGAACAACGGCCACAAATCCGGCGCCACCCCGGCAGCGGCCTGTTCGATCAGCGCGGTCCGCAAGGCGGGGTCGTAGCGCAACGACAGATGCCCGCCCTGATCTTCGTACTGAAACTCGGCCTGCCGTCGCCAGATGCTCAGAGGGACACTGGGGAAATGAGGGTCCATAGCCTGTTTCAGTTGCCGTGCCGCCTGATCCAGTGTTCTGGAAACCGGCGGTTTGCCAACGTATTCCATGATCTTGGCAATGCCTGCAGGTTCAATGACCGGGCCGACATCGTTCAGGATAACGCCGGCCAGCAGGTGGCGATGGCTGATTGCCAGCGCCATCGCGATCAAACCGCCGCGGGACGTCCCCAGAATGACCACCCGGTCGAGGGCCAGATGATCCAGCAATTCGATTGCGTCCAGCGCCTCGCGCTGGATGTTGTAGTTCGCGTGGTCCGGGTCATGATCGGAACGACCGCGCCCGCGATAATCCATCGTGATCATGCGGCAATCGGCCATATGGGGCGCAAGGAAAGAAAAATCCCGACCATTGCGCGTCAATCCGGCCAGACACAGGACCTGAGCGCCTGTGCCGTTGTCCTCATAGTAAATGCGCTTGTTGTCCGAGGTCGTGAAAAACGCCATCAAAGACCGGCCAGCTTTGGGATCGAAGTCAAGTCGAACAGAATATGAGCAGGAGCCCACGGCAATCGGTCCTGGGGTTCGCCTGCACGGTTGACCCAGGCAGTCACGAACCCGTATCCGCTGGCGCCGGCGGCGTCCCAGCCATTGGAGCTGACGAACAGGACCTGATCGCGTTCACAGCCAAAGCGTTGCTGCACAAGATCGTAGACTTTCGCATGTGGTTTGAAGACACCAACAGTTTCGACCGACAGAACGTCGTCCAGCAGATCGCCAACGCCGGCCGACTGCACGGCACCTTCCAGCATCGGCGGAGATCCGTTGGACAGGATGGCGGTCTGTAAACCACCCGCTTTCAATGCCTTCAGCATCTCGGGCACTTCCGGATAGGCCTGCAGTTGCCAGTACAAATCTAGTAGCCTCTGTCGCAGGGCGGCATTGCCATCTAGCCCCGTGGCTTCCAATGCCCAATCAAGCCCGTCCTGCGTCACGTCCCAAAAATCGGCATGCGCGCCTGTTATCGCCCGCAACCAGGTATATTGCAGTTGTTTCAGGCGCCAGAAATTGGCCAGCTCGGGCCATTTCTGCTGTAGCGCCTCGAACTCCGGTTCACCTGCGGCCAGCCTTGCGGCGGCGGTGACATCGAACAACGTACCATAGGCATCAAAAACACAGGTGGAAATTGCCATCGGACCCTCACTGCCATTCGGCGGCAGGTTGGCACAGGAGTTTTGTGGGTTAAAGGGGCAAGGGTTTACATTATCGTGTCATACCCTAGGTTGACCGGTTCATTCCTTACGCGGTCGGAGTTCAATATGACTGAAATCAAACAAGGCGACACAGTGCGCATCCATTATACCGGCACCTTGCTGGACGGATCCGTCTTCGACAGTTCCGAGGGGCGCGATCCGCTTGAGTTCGTCGTTGGCTCGGGCCAGATCATTCCCGGCCTCGACACGGCCATGCCGGGTCTGGCGGCAGGCGACAAAAAACGGGTCGAAATCGCCTGTGTGGAAGCCTATGGGCCGATCAACCCGGCGATGCGTCAGGCCATCCCGCGCGAAGGCATCCCGGATGATATTCCGCTGGAGCCTGGTACTCAGCTGCAGATGCAGACGCCTGACGGGCAAGCCTTGCCTGTTACCGTTGTGGATGCAGATGAGGCCACCGTTACTCTTGACGGGAACCATCCCCTGGCGGGACAGGACCTGATCTTTGAGATTGAGGTGGTTTCGGTAAACTGACCGGAAAAGGCGAAAAGACCGTCAGCCTGCAATCATGCCGATAAGGCGATCCACAGCTTCACGCACCGGTGACTGAGTCAAAAAGACAAACAGCACCAGAAGGGATGTCAGCGTCAGTAACATGACACGACCCCGATTGGTCAGGAGTCCCGACTTGCGCCGGACCTGAGGTCCGCGCGCGTTGTTTGCTATGATCTGGTCTAGCTTGCTCATAAGCCAATCCCTGCCGCCGAAAGATGGTCAAATCTAGGCGTCGGCAGGGAAAGATATGGTCACATCGCCTCGGGCTGCGGCATTCCAAGGATATGGAAACCGCCATCGACACGGATGATCTCACCTGATGTGCAGGACCCGGCGTCCGACGCCAGATAAACCGCAGTGCCGCCCACGGCCTCAAGCGTCGCGTTCGATCGCATCGGCGCGTTCTGATCGCAGAACTTGTAGGTCTTGCGCGCGCCGCCAATTGCGGCCCCGGCCAGCGTTTTCATCGGCCCGGGAGAGATTGCGTTGACGCGAATACCATCAGGGCCGAGATCATTGGCCAGGTAGCGGGTCGCCGATTCCAGTGCCGCCTTGGCCACACCCATCACGTTGTAGTTGGGAACAACCTTGTTAGACCCCTGATAGGTCAGGGTCAGCAAGGTGCCGCCATTGTCCCTCATAAGCGGATATGCCCGGCGCGCGACCTCGATAAAGGAATAGGCCGAGACATCCAGCGAGTGTTTGAAGTTCGCGCGGGTCGTGTTCAGAAACCGGCCGGTCAGTTCGTTCTTGTCGGAATAGGCGATGGCGTGCACGACGAAATCGATGGTCGGCCATCGCTCACCCAGCTCGCCAAAAGCGCGGTCCAGCGAGGCGTCGTCGGTGACGTCCGCATCTACCATGAAATCGCTGCCGAGGCTTTGTGCCAGCGGCTCCAGACGCTTTCCGAACGCGTCACCCTGATAGGTGAACGCCAGTTCGGCCCCGGCCTCATGCATCGCCTTGGCAATGCCCCACGCAATCGAGCGGTCATTTGCCACGCCCATGATCAGGCCGCGTTTGCCCTTGAGAAGATCCGACATCATAGTCACCCGTTATACCTGGACAGGATCATGGAGCCGTTGGTGCCGCCAAAGCCGAAGCTGTTGGTCATGACAGAGTCCAAACCTGCGTTTTCAACCACTTGAGTTGCAATTTCACCGGGCAGGATGCCGTCGGAAAGTGTGTCGACATTGATCGACGGAGTAATAAAGTCATTTTGCAGCATCAAAAGGCAGAAAATCGCCTCAAGCGCGCCGGCTGCGCCTTGCGCATGGCCCGTCATCGATTTGGTCGACGAAATCGGCGGTACGCTGCCCTCACCGAAGATACGGCGAACGGCCTCAACCTCGCCCACATCGCCGACCGGGGTCGAGGTGCCGTGGGCGTTGATGTAATCGACCTTACGGCCTTCGGGCAGGGTGGACAGGGCCAGGCGCATCGCACGCTCGCCGCCTTCACCGGACGGTGCAACCATGTCATGTCCGTCGGATGTCGCGGCATAACCCGTGACCTCGGCATAGATCTTGGCGCCGCGTGCCAGTGCGTGTTCCAGGTCTTCCAGAACGACGATGCCGCCGCCGCCGGAAATCACGAAACCGTCACGGTTCTGATCGAATGCACGCGAGGCTTTTTCGGGGGAGTCGTTGTATTTGGAGGACATCGCACCCATCGCGTCGAACAGACAGGACAGGGTCCAGTCCAGTTCCTCGCCGCCGCCTGCAAACATCACATCCTGCTTGCCCAGCATGATCTGCTCCGCCGCGTTGCCGATACAATGCAGCGACGTCGAGCAGGCCGACGTGATGGAATAGTTGATACCCTTGATTTTGAACGCTGTCGCAAGGTTCGCCGAAATTGTCGAGCACATGCATTTCGGCACTGCAAAGGGGCCGATCCGCTTTGTCGCACCGTTTTTCAGCACAGTCTGATGCGCCGTCAGCATGGCGCTGGTCGATGGTCCACCGGAGCCTGCGACAAGACCCGTACGCGGGTTGACGACCTGGTCTTCGGTCAGGCCGGCGTCTTCAATCGCCTGGCTCATGGCGATGTGCGCGTATGCGGCGCCGGGGCCCATGAAACGAAGGGTACGCTTGTCCACATGCTCGGCCACGTCGATCTTGAGCGTTCCGGCGATCTGGCTGCGAAATCCGTGTTCGACCATCTGTTCGTTGGCTTCGATCCCGGATTTACCTGCCTTGAGCGAGGCGAGGACCTCTTCGGCATTGTTGCCGATCGAGGAAACGACCCCCAGACCGGTGACGACGACGCGACGCATATGCGTACTCCTGTATTCCGTTCCTTGTTACCAGTCCGTCAGCCGCGTTCAGCTTTCAGACAGCGCAACCTTCATGTCCTTGACCTGATAAATCACTTCGCCGTCGGCTTCGACCCGGCCATCCGCCACACCCATGGTCAGACGGCGGGTTTGCACGGCTTTGGTGAAATCCACATAATATGTCAGCATCTTGCGGTCGGGGCGCACCATTCCGGTCAGCTTGACCTCGCCCACGCCCAATGCGTATCCGCGCCCCTGCCAGCCGCGCCAGCCCAGATTGAAGCCGGTCAGCTGCCACAGCCCGTCCAGACCCAGACAGCCTGGCATGATCGGGTTGCCGGGGAAATGGCAGTCAAAGAACCACAGGTCAGGATTGATGTCGAATTCTGCCACCACATGGCCTTTGCCATGTTCGCCGCCATCGCCGGAAATGTCGGTGATCCGGTCCATCATCAGCATCGGTGGGGCAGGTAATTGCGCGTTTCCGGGGCCGAATAATTCGCCACGGGCGCATTTCAGCAGATCATCCTTGTCAAAACTGCTCGGGAATTGGGCCATTCTGCCGCCTCTCCTGCCAGGGGTCCGTTCGTTATATCTGGCCTCGTCTAGCACCCGTTTGCAAGGGCCTGCAAGAGTTGTGGTCCATATCATGTCGCGCTCAGCCCATTCTTTGCGAATGAATTTCATTTGAAATTGTGGGGGCGAAGCACTTATATGTAAGACAGCCAGAATTGCGGGTATCGGAAATCATGACACCTCAAAGCCAGAACAGAGCCACGACTTGGCTTGTAGACGCCGGATTGCGCCCGACGCGCCAGCGTGTTGCTTTGGCCGAGCTGCTTGTTGGCGACGGAAGACACCGTCACGTCACCGCCGAAAGCCTGTTTGATGCGGCCAAGAAAAATGGCGACGCGGTGTCGCTGGCGACCGTGTACAACACGCTGCGCGCCTTTTGCGACGCCGGTGTTCTGCAGGAAATCACCGTGGACGGGTCAAAAAGCTATTTTGACACCAACACGCATGACCACCCGCACTTCTTCTGGGAAGACGAAGGCCGGCTGAGCGATGCGCCCTCGGATCAGCTGGTGATCCAGCGTCTTCCCGAAGCGCCTGAAGGGGTCGAGATCGCGTCGGTTGACGTTGTTATCCGCCTTCGCAAAACGCAGTAACACCTCTTAACCGCCGAGTTCAGCCAGAGCCTGTTCCGCCTTTTGAACATTGCTGTCCGCCGGACCTATTCCGTGACGTGCCAGAACCACGGGTTCTGCCGCTTCCGGGTTGGATATCGGCTTGCTGGTCAGCGGTCGCCCGTCATAGCTGAAATTGCTGTGCGGGATGGCGTAGCTGATTGCGATTCCCTCGCCGTGGGCGGCAAGGCTGCGCTGGATTTCCAGCGAGGCCGCGCGGTGCGCGACGGTGGGCGACAACCCGTTTTGCCGGAACAGGCCCAGCACATGCTGCGCCGACAAACCCTCCTGAGACAGGATTAGGGGGTGCGATTCCAATTCCTTCAGTGAAATTGTGTCGTTGCCCGTCAGAATATGCTCGGGCGGCATCACCGCGTGGGGGATGTTGTCGAACAGGATGCGCCGCGAGAAACCGGCATCCATGCTCAGCCCATAGGTCAGGGCAATGTCAATGCGCCCGTCTATCATTCCCGAAATCAGCCCCTCGAATCCGTCCACCTGATAAGTGATCGCGACGTCAGGCAGGGCATTCCGAAGTAGGTGCAAGGCCGGAGCCATCAGGAAAGGGGCCAGGTCCACGAAACACCCGATCCGCAGCGTCGCCGCGCCGGTGTTGGTCTGGTCCGACGATTCCAGCCGCGCGGCACGGTCCAGCAGCGCCTCAGCCTCGCCGATAAACCGGCGGCCTTGTGGCGTGACGGCCATCGCGGCGCCTCGTTTGCGGGCAAAAAGCGGATACCCCAATTGCGACTCGACCCGCGTCAGGGCGGTGGACAACGCAGGTTGCGAGACATTGAGTTGCTGAGCCGCCGCGGACAGGCTGCCGTAGCGGCCAATTGCGCAGATATATTCATAATGTCGGAGCGTAACGTATAACATACCATTAATTCTAGGTTCGAAAGATATTATTTGAATAGAATTAATTTTCATGTGCAGATCGGGCAGGGAACGCACGGAGACCGAGATGACACACCCCCTTGTTACACAGGAAATGATTGACACCTTTCAGGAAGACGGCGTGGTCCTGATCAAAGGGCTATTTGCCGATCACGTAGAGGCTCTGCGCGACGGGGTGGCCGCAAACATGGCCGAGCCTGGACCGTATGCGTCCGACAATCGTAAACAGGGCGAGACCGGACTGTTTTTCGACGATTACTGCAACTGGTCGCGAATCGGGCAGTTTGAAGATGTGATCCGCAACTCGCCGGCTGCCGAGGTGGCTGCAGACCTGATGCAGTCGCGCAGTGTTCAGATGTTTCATGATCACGTGCTGGTCAAGGAACCGGGAACCTCGATGGCGACCCCATGGCACCAGGATGGTCCCTATTACTTTGTTGATGGCCAGCAAACGATCAGCTTCTGGTCGCCACTTGATCCGGTCAAGCAGGCAACCTTGCGCTGCGTTGCCGGGTCGCACCGGTGGGAAAAAGAAGTCCTGCCGACACGATGGGTTTCCGAGGAAGGGTTCTTTGCGGATGAAGGCCAGTACATCCCCGTGCCCGATCCGGATGCCGAAGGCATGCGGGTCGTCGAATTCGAGATGAAGCCGGGAGATGCGGTGGCGTTCAACTACCGCACATTGCATGGTGCGCGGGGCAATCAGTCGGACAGCCGCCGCCGGGCATTTTCGTTGCGGCTGGTCGGTGACGACGCACGCTATGTCGAGCGCCCGGGCCGGACTTCGCCGCCGTTCCCGGGGCATGACATGCAGCCCGGGCAACGTCTGCGCGAAGACTGGTTTCCGGTCTTGTTGCAGCGGTAGGGGACACTGCCCCCATCGCAACAATGCCGCGCTTCCACCGCGGCATTTTCAAACAGACGAAAAGCTTGTCAGAACCACTGTCCCGATTCCATCAGGCCCAGATCGAGCAATTGTTGCGAGGTCCATTCAAACGGCACTGAATTCTGCCAGCGGAAGGTCGGGATATCGAATGTGGAACCGGCATTGCTTTTAAGGGCCTTGGCGGCGCGGAAAGAACAGATCGCGGCCGTCAGGTTATGATGCCAGGGGCACGAATACGTGTTGTATTCCGCCTCGTTAAAGCTGTGGTCCGGCTTCAGCGTCAGGGTCTTTTGCGCCTTGAACAGGGAAATCCTGTCAATGCGGCGGCGTTCGTAGGGGATGTGATCCTCGAACCGCCATCGTAGGCCACCTGACATGTCCAGCTGGCGCTCAAGCGGATGTCCGTCGGCATCGTGGCGGGCGTGCGCGTAGTATCCGGTTCGGTCCAGCATGGCGTGATCAGGGGCGACACCGTTGGGATATACGGTCAGGTCTTCGGCATAAAGGTCGATCACGTGGCACAGCATCGCATTGCGGCGCTCTTCGGTATGGAACGTCAGCATCTCGCCGATGCTTCGGGTCTCGCAAAACGGAAAGAACAGGTACTCGGCGTTGTAGCAGTAGTACAGCCACAACCCCGGCGCGGCCTGGATGATCCGGTTTAGTGCGTCAAAGACCACGGTTCGTGGCGCGCAGGTCTGATCTACCCGGTGAACGCGTTCGGACAGTTCCGGATCCAGATTAAACTCCAGCGGCATCAAAGCGATCAGAGATTTGAAGCCAAGGTTCAGATGGTGGCGGATGGTTCCGTCAAGTTCGACGTCGTCCTCGGCGATGACCAGGGCAACGGGTCCCTTGGCGAGGGCGGCGCTGCCGGATTGCAGAAAAGTGTCGAGGGTCTTGTAGTGCATCGCCTGTCTTGATCCGCCGTGCTGGAATTGCCGGCCAAAATCGGTTAATCGCGTCGGCATTGCAAGCGGCGTTCTATGGGTATAGACGACGCCGATCCCGCGAATGCAAAGGCCGTTTTCATGTCAGAACCCAAGAAGCTGTACATCAAGACCTATGGTTGCCAGATGAACGTCTACGACAGCGAGCGTATGGCCGAAACTCTGGGTGGGAAGGGCTATGTCGAAACCAAAAGCCCGGATGACGCGGATATGATCCTGCTGAACACCTGCCATATCCGGGAAAAAGCCGCCGAAAAGGTCTATTCCGAATTGGGCCGGTTCAAGGGGTTGAAGGCCGAAAAACCCGATCTCAAGATTGGCGTTGCGGGCTGTGTCGCCCAGGCAGAGGGTGAAGAAATCATGCGCCGCCAGCCTCTGGTCGATCTGGTTGTGGGGCCACAAAGCTATCACCGCCTGCCCGAGATGGAGGCGAAGACCCGCGCGGGCGAAAAGGCGTTGGATACGGATTTTCCGGAAGAGGACAAGTTCGAGAAGCTCAAGAACCGTCCAAAGGCCAGCCGTGGGCCAACCGCATTTCTGACCGTTCAGGAAGGTTGCGACAAGTTCTGTGCCTTCTGCGTTGTTCCCTACACGCGGGGGGCCGAAGTCAGCCGTCCTGCCGACCGTATCATCCGCGAGGCGCAGGATCTGGTTGACCGCGGCGTGCGCGAAATCACCCTGCTGGGACAGAACGTCAATGCGTATCACGGTGCGGGCCCGAACGGGGATGTGTCGCTTGCCGGCCTGATCTGGGAGTTGAACAAGGTCGACGGGCTGGAGCGTATTCGCTTTACCACATCTCACCCCAATGACATGGCGGATGACCTGATCGAGGCGCATGGAACCTGCGAAAAGCTGATGCCGTATCTGCACCTGCCAGTGCAGTCGGGATCGGACAGGATCCTCAAGCGCATGAACCGCAGCCATACCGCCGAAAGCTATCTGCGCCTGATCGAACGTATCCGGGCTGCGCGGCCGGATATCGTCATGTCCGGCGATTTCATCGTGGGCTTTCCGGAGGAAACCGAACAGGATTTCCAGGAGACTATGGAGCTCGTCGAGCAGGTCCGGTATGGATATGCCTATTCGTTCAAGTATTCGACGCGCCCCGGCACACCGGCCGCCGAGCGGCAACAGGTCGACCCGCAAGCGGCGGATGATCGTCTGCAGCGTCTGCAGGCGCTGATCACCCGCCATCAGCGCGAGATCCAGGATGACATGGTCGGCAGAAAAGTACGGGTTTTGTTTGAAAAACCAGGGCGTTTGCCGGGCCAGATGGTCGGAAAATCCGAGTATCTGCATTCGGTTCACGTTACGGGCACCGATATTGTGGCGGGCGATCTGAGGGACGTGCTGATCACCGAATCCGGTGCAAACTCGCTTGCGGGCGAAGTGATCTGAGGCTGTCGTTATCCATGGCGCAGACACCATAACTGGTGTTTGTTTCCAAAATTTACCCTTGATTTATCGTTGCGAACTATGGTCGAGGAAACCCAGTCTTTCCTTGGGGCGGTTCCCACGCGCCTTTTTGGAGCGGATATGCGTTGGTCCGATGGTCCGTTCGGCGCAAAGGAGGGTACGAGTGAAAAAGCGAGCACATTCGGTTTCACCCAGGTTTTGGGCAGCATTGCCTTTGGCCCTTTTGATGGTGTTTCAAGCCGGTTCCAGCCCCGCCAGCGATCGCAACGGCGATGTTGCTGATGCTGAAGTGATCAGCGCAAAACGGTACGGCGATGATGTCAGCGCGTTCTACCTCGGGCTCAGCGCCGGATACGGGGGCGAGGGGGATGACAGGTTTGGCCTCAGAACTCCTGCCGGCACCACGACTGTCGGCGATCTCACCCTGAGCGGCTCATATGGCGGAATTCGGGGCGGATGGCGCGGCAGCCTGCCTATCAGCGGTCGGCGCAACTATGTCTACGGGTTAGAGCTTGGGTACGATTTCGGATCATTGGAAGACAGTGTTTCCACTCAAGTTGGGTCCGTTGCCGTCACGGGCAGCTCCGAAATATCCGATATCCTGTCGGTCCGGTTTCGTAATGGCGTGACAAACCGGGGCGGAAATATTCTGTATTTCGTGTCCCTCGGGTACGTGCAGGGCGATGTGACCACCTCCAACAGCTTTGGCCCCGTATCCCGCATTCAGTCCTTTGAGGAAAGCGACCAGCGCGGCGGGTTCTCGGTCAGTGTCGGGGCAGAGCACTTCCTGTCCGATAACTGGTCGATTACCGGTGAATATGAATTTGTTCAGTTCCAGTCGAAAGACGTGACGTTCGACTCGGGCTTTTCCACAAAATCCACGCCCAAGTACCAAGGGCTTCGGTTCGGTCTGAATTACCGGTTCTGAGGGCGCATTCCACCAAACGCGACCCAAGGCGCAAGGGGACGGTCGGCGGCGCTTTTGCAATGCGTGGGGGAAAATTTGAAACTCTGTCTTGCGCCCGACAAGAATTGTTGTCTACGCTGATTTTGAAACGCCAAGACAGGAGAACGGATTGGCCATCGGTGCCCTGAACCCACCGCAAAATGACATGCCCCGTAACGAGGCGCTTGTTGAATTTCCCAACAACCGACTGTTGATTGATCTATGCGGCGAATATGACCGCAATCTGGCCGATATCGAACAGAAGCTATCTGTTCAGATCGTGCGCCGGGGAAATCAACTGGTCGTGATGGGCGATGAGGACGCGCAAAAGCAGGCCCTCGAGGTGCTGCAGGCCCTGTACACCCGGTTGGAAGGCGGGCGCGAGGTCATGCCGGCCGATGTCGACAGGGAATTGCGCATGGGCAATTCCGAGGCCGAGACCGGAACGCGCGACGGCGATCAGCTTGAAATGTTCAAAGGCGGCACTGTCGAGATCAAGACGCGCAAAAAGCTGGTCGAACCGCGCACTGATGCCCAAAAAGCCTATGTCCGCTCGTTGTTCAACAACGAATTGGCCTTTGGAATCGGGCCTGCGGGAACCGGCAAGACATACCTTGCTGTCGCCGCCGGGGTGTCGATGTTCATTGGTGGGCAGGTCGACCGGATCATCCTCAGCCGACCCGCAGTCGAGGCCGGTGAAAAGCTGGGCTATCTGCCGGGCGACATGAAGGACAAGGTCGATCCTTACATGCAGCCTCTGTACGACGCGCTGAATGATTTCCTGCCCGGCAAGCAACTGGCCAAGCTGATCGAGGAAAAGCGAATCGAAATCGCGCCGCTGGCGTTCATGCGGGGGCGTACCTTGGCCAATGCCTTTGTGGTGCTGGACGAGGCGCAGAACGCGACCACCATGCAGATGAAGATGTTTTTGACCCGACTGGGTGAAGGCAGCCGCATGGTTATCACAGGGGACCGGTCTCAGGTGGACCTGCCGCGCGGTGTTCAGTCGGGTTTGCGGGATGCGGAACGGCTGCTCAAGTCGATTCCCAACATCAGTTTCAACTATTTCACTTCCAAGGACGTTGTCCGCCACCCGCTTGTCGCCGCCATCATCGAAGCGTATGAGGCCGACGCGGGCCGGGACACAGAGTGACCTAGGTGCCCGCTGCACAGGCATTGGGTGAAAGGCATGAACCTGGAAATAACGGTCGAAGACGTACGCTGGTCAGGGCTGGAGCCTTTGGCCCAAAGGGCGATCATTGGCGCTCTGACCCATTGCGGGCTTGAGTCCGATGAGTGTGAAATCAGCCTGCTGGGATGTGATGACGCCCGAATTGCCGATCTGAATTCGGAATTTCGGGGAAAGCCTGTGCCGACAAACGTGCTGAGCTGGCCCGCCGAGGATCTTTCACCGGCGGACCCAGGCGGAATCCCCGCGCAACCAAGTCCGGACTTCACGGGTGAGATCGTGCTGGGGGATATCGCCATAGCCTTCGAGACCTGCCAGCGCGAGGCCGCAGAGGCGGGCAAACCCATGGGTGACCACGTGACACATCTGATCGTTCACGGTGTGTTGCATTTGCTGGGGTATGATCACATTCGTGACCCTGACGCCACTTTGATGGAGGCGGTCGAGGTCGAGATACTTGGCAAAATGGGTATTGATGACCCATATAATGTATGAATGGGGCCTCGGGCCCGCACAGTTGGAACAGGATAATGGGCGATACAGACGGCAGTTCTATGGCGGCGCAAAGCGCGCAACCAGAGGATGGCAACATTGAAAGTAAAGATAAATCCGGACTTTTTTCCCGGATCGTTGATGCATTTACATCGCAGAGTGACGACACCGCTAGCGTGGCCAACGGACATGACACCGACATGATTCAGCCCCGCGGCATGATCAACCTTCGCCGTATGCGGGTCGAGGATGTTGCAATCCCGTCTGCGGATATCGTCGCGGTCCCGTCAACGATCAGCAAGGATGAACTGGCGCAGCTGTTTCGTGACAGCGGCTTGTCACGGATACCGGTTTACGACGGGACCTTGGATACGCCCTTGGGGTTTGTGCACCTCAAGGATTTTGCTCTGACCCACGGGTTCAATGGCGGATCGGCTGAATTTGACCTTGTTTCGATGCTGCGCACGCTTCTTTTTGTGCCGCCATCGATGCCGATCGGGGTTTTGCTGACAAAGATGCAGACAGAGCGACGCCATATGGCGCTGGTGATCGACGAATACGGTGGGGTTGATGGCCTGCTGACCATCGAAGACCTGATCGAACAGGTTGTGGGTGAGATCGCCGACGAACATGATGCCGATGAAAGTCAGTTGTGGGTTCAGGAGAAGCCCGGCTGCTATGTCGTTCAGGCGAAGGTCCCGCTTGAGGATTTCGAGGCCGAAATCGGACGTTCGCTGACCAGCCACGAAGATGTCGATGAAGAAGAGATCGATACGCTGGGCGGTCTGGTCTTCATGTTGTCCGGGCGCGTCCCGACGAGGGGAGAGGTCGTACTGCACCCCGAAGGCCCCGAGTTCGAAGTCATCGACGCCGATCCCCGGCGCATCAAGCGATTGCGTATCATGTTGCCGGATCAGGTTGCATGAACCCTGCCAAAGGCTGGCCCTTCCTGTTGAGGGTGGCGCTGGCCGGGTTGCTTGGGGCGCTGGCTGCGTTTGGCCTGGCGCCGTTCGGATATTGGCTGGCAACTCTGGTCGCCCTGGTATTGATCGCGCCCTTGTTTCTGACAACAGAAACAAGGGCGCGCGCAGGTTGGTTGGGATGGGCCTTTGCAACCGGCTATTTCGCGCACGCGCTGTCCTGGATTGTCGAGCCGTTTCAGGTTGACGCCGCGCGCCACGCCTGGATGGCGCCCTTTGCGCTGGTATTCCTGGCCGGCGGGCTGGCGTTGTTCTGGGCTTTGGCGTTTCGTGTCTCGCGGCACCCCGGCGCTCCGGCGATTTTGCAGGCGTGTTTGCTGGCGACCGCAATTTCATTGGTTGAACTGGCACGCGGATATGTGTTCACAGGTTTTCCCTGGGCAGGGCTGGCGCAGATCTGGGTCGGTACACCTGTGGCGCAACTGCTGTCGCTGATCGGGCCTTACGGCTTGGGCGCGATGACTCTTTTTGCCACCCTGCCTTTGGGCGCGGGCCTGACCAAGCGCGAAGACACTCGGGACCTGGCAATGCCAATCGCGATGACGGCTGGGCTTGCGATTCTGGCCGGGGTATATGCGCTCAGCAGGCCCAATGTGACTGACACCGATCACGTCGTGCGTTTGGTGCAGCCCAATGCACCGCAACACCAGAAATGGGATCCGGATTTCACGCCGCTGTTTTTTGCGCGGCAGGTAGAATATACCGCCGCTGAACCGCGTCCCGATCTGATTGTCTGGCCCGAAACATCCGTACCGGCGTGGCTGAGCGGGGCGCAACCTTATCTGAACGCCATCGCGGATGCCGCCCAGGGTGTTCCGGTTGTTCTGGGTATCCAACGCAGTGATGGTGCCCGTATCTACAATTCCATGATCTTGCTGGATCAAGATGCCCAGCAGCAGGAGCTGTATGACAAGCATCACCTTGCGCCATTCGGGGAATATGTGCCTTTCGGGAATCTGATGGTTCGTTTCGGAGTTCACGGCATGGCCACGACTACGGGCAACGGTTTCAGTTCCGGACCCGGGCCAGCCCTGATGGATACGGGCATGCTCGGCCGGGCGTTGCCGCTTATCTGTTACGAGGCGGTGTTTACTCAGGACGTCCTGTCGGCCCCCGGGCGCGCGGATTACCTGCTGCAAATCACCAATGACGCGTGGTTCGGAACACGATCCGGCCCTTACCAGCATCTGGCGCAGGCCCAGATGCGCGCGATTGAGATGGGTCTGCCGATGATGCGGTCGGCCAACACCGGAGTATCGGCCATGATTGACCCGCTGGGGCGCATCACAAGCGCATTGCCCTTGGGGCAGGCAGGCTACGTGGATGCACAGCTTCCGGCCCCCCTGACGGAAACTTTTTATTCGCGCATTGGGGATAGTCCGATGCTTTTGGCTTTATTGGCCATGTTTTTGGTGTCCTGGCTGCTTGCTAGGCGGGCCGGATCATAAATGCGGATTGACCCTTCTGGCCAGGCGATTTATGCATCCTGATGCCTGTCACAACGGCTTCCTGGCGTGATGGGAAAACCATAATGGAGCACTTTCATGTCCCGACAAAACTATACCTTTACTTCGGAGTCCGTTTCCGAAGGGCACCCGGACAAGGTCTGCGACCGCATCTCCGATGCTGTGCTTGATGCATTTCTGAACGAAGAACCCGAAGCGCGTGTCGCCTGCGAGACATTCGCGACGACCAATCGCGTTGTAATCGGAGGCGAGGTCGGTCTTTCAGATCAGGACCGGTTGCACGAATATATGCGCCGTATCGACGAGATCGCGCGCGCCTGCGTAAAGGATATCGGGTACGAGCAGGACAAGTTTCACCACGAAACGGTCGAAGTCACCAACCTGCTGCACGAACAATCCGCGCATATCGCACAAGGCGTGGATGCGTCGGGCAACAAGGATGAAGGTGCCGGCGATCAGGGGATCATGTTCGGTTATGCCACCACCGAAACGCCTGCGCTGATGCCTGCACCGATCCAGTACTCGCACGCGATCCTGCGTCGTCTTGCGGAGGTTCGTAAAAATGGCACCGAGCCTGCGCTTGGGCCGGATGCAAAATCACAATTGTCTGTGATTTATCGCGACGGCCAGCCTGTCGGCGTCAGTTCCATCGTTTTGTCGACACAGCACCTGAACGAGGCGCTGTCCTCGAACGACATCCGCGCCATCGTCGAACCTTACATCCGGGAAACCTTGCCCGAGGGCTGGTTGTCGGCTGACACAGAATGGCACGTTAACCCCACGGGTAAATTCGTCATCGGTGGACCGGACGGTGATGCGGGGCTGACGGGTCGCAAGATTATTGTGGACACCTATGGCGGCGCCGCGCCGCATGGGGGCGGGGCGTTTTCGGGCAAGGATCCGACCAAGGTCGACCGCTCGGCAGCCTATGCCGCGCGCTATCTGGCCAAAAACGTCGTTGCCGCCGGAATGGCCGAGCGCTGCACAATCCAGTTGAGCTATGCGATCGGTGTTTCAAAACCCCTGTCTATCTATGCCGATACTCACGGCACTGGCGAGATCGAGGATGTAGCGATCGAAAATGCCGTCGGGCAGGTCATGGACCTGACGCCACGCGGTATCCGGACGCATCTGGAACTGAACAAACCGATCTACCAGCGCACTGCGGCCTACGGCCATTTCGGGCGCGAGCCGGAAGCGGATGGCGGTTTCAGTTGGGAACGCACCGACCTGGTGGATGCGCTGAAAGCCGCGGTCTGACCGGAAATTACCGGGGGACGCGCCCATCAGGGCGCGTTCCTTTTTGTTTGAAGACACCTCGGGTTTGTGGGGGCTGGTCCTCTGGCCTCTGCCACTTGCAATGCCCGGGCGCGGGCAGTATGGGCACCGCCATGAGCACCGAGACCCCGCAACGCCCGCGCAGAAACTTCTATGGCCGCTTCAAGGGCAAGACCCTGAAGCCCAGCCAAAAGACCTATCTGAATGAAGACCTCGCAGCATTGTCACCTGGTGTGGTTGACTGGGACACCAACCCCGAACGGAACCCTCTGGACTTGCAGGCGCTGTTTGGCGGCCGGGATGTCTGGCTAGAAGTCGGATTTGGCGGCGGTGAACACCTGGTTCATCAGGCCCAAAACAACCCCGGTGTCGGCATCATCGGGGCCGAGCCCTACATTAACGGCGTTGCCATGCTGCTGGGGAAAATTCGCCGGGCCGAGGTTGAGAATCTCGCCATCCATCCCGGCGATGCGCGTGATCTGTTCGATGTGCTGCCCGAGGCAAGCATCTCGCGCGCCTTTCTGCTTTACCCGGACCCGTGGCCGAAAACCCGGCACCATCGTCGCCGCTTCGTCACGCATGAACATCTGGAGCCCTTGGCGCGCACCCTCAAGCCGGGGTCGATTTTTCGCGTGGCGACTGACATTCCGGACTATGTGCGGCAGACACTCGAGGAAGTTCCGCGCGCCGGTTTCGAATGGCTGGCGGAACGCCCGCAGGACTGGCGTATGCCATGGGACGACTGGATTTCCACCCGGTATGAACAAAAAGCCCTGCGCGAGGGGCGTACACCGCATTATTTGACGTTCCGCAAGACCTGAGCGCTAAGGCGCGGGGTCCCGCAGGTTGGGAAAGGCCCTGCCTTTGGCAAACCACGCCAGCCCGAACGCCCAAAGCGCGATGGATTCCACAAAGAAGGTCAGATTGTGGGACTTCCACCCTCTCTGGGCGCCTTCGCCGGAAAACGCGACGATTCCCAGCACAAGAACGCACAACAGGATCGTGATGCCGCACAACGTATACAACGTGTTGCGCCGTCTTTTTGTCTCGATCAATTGACCGTTTTTGATGTGACGCTCGGGAACCACGCGGCGCAGAACAAACAGACAATAAAGGCCCAGATAGATAAACAAGATACCGGCAGACCAGGCATGCAAATGCGGGGCACCGGAAAACAGCGTGAAAAATGCTTCGGGATCGGGGTCAGACAAGACCGGTGGCGGTGTTTGATTCACATCGGCAAAAATACGCGACTGGAAGCTGACCGGTTCTTCGCAGCCAGACCCGCTTGTCGGGAATACCGCAACAAAGCAGGCACCTAATCCGGCAATAAAGGACCCAAGATCCTCAAGCCAGTGGTCACCGGTATAAGCGATCAGAAAACCACCGATGAATATCAGTAATCCGACAAAAATCGCCCCCAGAAACTGGGCGTAATAAAAGTGGCTGATGCTGTCACGAAAACAGCTGCCGCCAAATATTGCGCCACTGGCAAGAATTATTGGCAGGCCGAAGGCGACCAACCCGACCAAAAAGGCCAGGCGCATCTGCAGAACACTGTCAGTCTTCAAGGGGTCTTCGGGCTGAAAGTAGGTTTCGGTTCCCTTGGAAAGCATGGATCGAAGTTGTGACATGATTAGACCTCGGAGTGATTTGTGTGAATCAAAACGAATGCGTCCTAAATGTCGCCATAATAGCCTGAAACCTGCTGATGCCCCAAATTCTGTTCAATCTTGCGGTCGCTTTGCCGCTGGACCAACCGGCCCCAATTCGCTAATCGGCTTGAGCACTGATAGCGCAAAAGGAGCCCCCATGTCCGGACACGGAACGCCCATCCCGATGACGTCGCATCCCTGCGGCCCGCTGACCGGCACGGCAGAGGTGCCCGGCGACAAGTCGATCTCGCATCGGTCGCTGATTCTGGGCGCGATGGCGGTTGGCGAAACAAGAATTTCGGGTTTGCTGGAGGGCGAGGATGTTCTGGACACCGCCAAGGCCATGCGGGCCTTTGGGGCCGAAGTCACGGATCACGGCGGCGGCGAATGGACCGTGCATGGCGTCGGGGTTGGCGGCTTTGCCGAGCCCGATCAGGTGATCGACTGTGGCAACTCGGGCACCGGAGTGCGCCTGATCATGGGGGCGATGGCGACGTCGCCTATCACCGCGACCTTTACTGGCGACGCCAGCCTGAACAAGCGCCCCATGGCGCGGGTCACCGATCCGCTGGCGCTGTTTGGCACGCAATCTGTCGGTCGTTCCGGCGGGCGTCTGCCGATGACAATCGTGGGCGCGGCCGAGCCAGTGCCGGTTCGCTACGAAGTTCCCGTCCCCTCGGCTCAGGTCAAGTCGGCCGTCCTGCTGGCCGGTCTGAACGCACCGGGCAAGACCGTGGTTATCGAAAAAGAAGCCACCCGCGACCATTCCGAGCGGATGCTGGCCGGTTTCGGAGCGGAGATCACGGTTGAGGACACGGACGAGGGTCGCGTGATCACGTTGACCGGTCGCCCCGAGTTGAAGCCGCAGGTTATTGCCGTTCCGCGGGATCCGTCCAGCGCGGCCTTCCCGGTTTGTGCGGCGCTGATCACGCCCGGTTCTGACGTGCTGGTTCCCAGTATCGGTCTGAACCCGACCCGCGCAGGGCTGTTCACGACGTTGCGCGAGATGGGCGCAGACCTGACATATGAGAATGAGCGCGAAGAGGGCGGCGAACCAGTCGCTGATCTGCGCGCCAAATATTCACCCAACATGAAGGGCATCAACGTGCCACCGGAACGCGCGGCCTCGATGATCGACGAATACCCGGTGCTGTCTGTGGTAGCGGCCAATGCCACCGGCACCATGATGATGGGCGGCGTTAAGGAACTGCGCGTCAAGGAAAGCGATCGCATCGACGCTATGGCGCGCGGGCTGCGCGCCAATGGCGTGACAGTGGACGAGGGCGACGACTGGTGGTCGGTCGAGGGCCTCGGCATCGGTAACATCCCAGGTGGCGGCACGTGTGAGAGCTTTCTCGACCACCGCATTGCCATGTCTTTTATGGTCATGGGCATGGGTGCGAAATTACCGGTATCTGTCGATGACGGCGGCCCGATTGCAACTTCGTTCCCGATTTTCGAACCACTGATGGCGGCCTTGGGGGCGAAGGTCGAGCGTACATGAGTTTTACGGTCGCCATAGACGGTCCTGCGGCGGCGGGTAAGGGCACGATTTCCAAGGGTGTCGCCGCACATTTCGGCTTTGCGCATCTGGACACGGGGCTGCTGTATCGTGCCGTGGGCAGGCACACACTGGTTGGTGTGGACCCGGTTGCGGCGGCGCTTGCGTTGACCGCTGAAGAACTGGCTCAGGGTGATCTGCGAACGGCCGAGATTGCACAGGCGGCCTCGATAATTGCGGTGATCCCCGAAGTGCGCGCCGCGTTGGTGGATTTCCAGCGCACCTTTGCCCGTCGGGCGGGGGGGGCCGTGCTTGACGGTCGCGATATCGGAACCGTGATATGTCCGGCGGCGGAAGTGAAACTGTTCGTCACCGCCAGTGCCGAGGTGCGCGCAGAACGTCGCTATCTTGAACTCAATGCGAAAGGGGCTGATGTCACACGCGATCAGGTCCTGACGGATGTACGGGAGCGTGACGCGCGGGATGCGGAACGCAGCGCGGCGCCGATGAAGCCCGCAGATGACGCGGTTCTGCTCGATACCTCTGATCTGAGTATCGAAGCTGCATTGGAACAGGCCATAGGGGTCATCAAACAAAAACGACCCGCGACACCGTAGTGCAGCGGGTTGCCTGATTACAGTTCGCCGACGGCAATGCTTTTGATGCTTGCCCACTGGTCGTCAGCCGTTTTTGCCGTGGTGGGGACGTCCTTCAGGAACGCAGCGCGGGTATCGGCGTTCAGGAACAGGTACAGTTTTCCATCAGCCACCAGATACTGATCCGGGTCGCCGTCGAACTTCTTGCCCACGGACACGCCATACGAGCAGAATCCGCCATGCTGCGGCAGATAGGCGGCCGGGTTGGCCTCGAACGCTTCGCGGTTCGCGGCACTGGTGAAGTAGTACGACGCCCCGTCATAGGTGGCGGAATGGGTTGCAAAACCCTCTACCGGGTTGCCGTCATTGACCAGCGCGACCAGATCGACGCCATGGGCCGCCAAAGGCGCGCCCGCTGCCGATATGCCGTTCGAAACGTTGATTTCATCGGCGGCAAAGGCCGGGGCAGCGATCAGCGGCAGGGTTGCGATCAGGGTGGTCAGGACCAGATTTTTCATTGCATTTCCTTTCGTGTTCAGGTTCGGGCTGGCTGGTGCGCCAACCGCTGAAACAAAGATAGGCGGCTGTTCTTGTACGAACTATCGCAGGAAGGCCGTCAGGTTTTGCAGATCGTTCAAAGATGGGGCTTGCCGGGAATACTCTTCACCAAGCTTTGTTTGGCCAGTGAGAAGGTGGCTTTCTATTGTGAAGGAATAGCCTGCAGGAGAAATGCCATGATCCGACTAGCCGTATTGCTGATTTTTCTGGCCGGAGGACTGGCGGCTCAAGACGGGCAGGCACCCGAGCCGGCAATGGATTACGAGCGTCTGGGCAAGATCATCTTTGCGCTCGACCCGGAAGCACAACCGCAGGGCCCCGGGTTTCAGATGACGGTTGCGGATTATCCGATGTTGGTGGTGACAGACATTAATGCCGACCGGATGCGCGCCATGGTCCCGATCCGCAGTGCCGAGGGGCTGTCGGATGATGATCTGCGGCGCATGATGCAGGCCAATTTCGACAGTACGCTGGATGCGCGTTACGCGATCGCCAATGGCACTTTGTGGGCTGCGTTCGTCCACCCGTTGTCTTCACTGAGAAAAGACCAGTTGATCTCGGGGCTGGCCCAGACCGTGAACATCGCCGCGACCTACGGCACCCTTTACACCGGTGGTGCGGCAGAGTTTGGAGGCGGCGACAGTACCGACCTGCAGCGCGCCCTGATCGAAGAGCTTTTGAAGAAGGGCGAGGAAATCTGATCCGCGCCCGAAACTGGAGTTTTTCCTGATACTGCCCTGTTTCGCAGGGACCCACGTTCTGAAGACGATGTACAGCACCGTGACGACTGGCGCGCCATGGTTTCATGTGGTGCCGGGAGCAAAGCGATGAGTGTTTTCTGTTGCGATTTCGGACGCATGGACGGGTCTGAATGCCATATTTTCATAGGCTCTAGCTGAAAGCAGGAAAACTGCTATAGTTTCCCGCAGCGAAAAGGGAAGGCTGCCACACAAGCCCAAAAACAAAAAAAGGGCAGGCAGCCAAGAAATCCCCCAAGCCAACAGGGACAGAAATACATGAATAATCGTTTGAGTAAAATCACCATCGTAGGTGGTGGTACGGCTGGTTGGATGACCGCCTTGATTCTGGAAATGGTGCTTTCACGCACGTCAGCACCCAAGGATCGCCCGCGTATCTGCCTGATCGAAAGCCCGAATATCGCCACCGTTGGAGTTGGCGAAGCCACGGTTCCGCGCATGCCCGTCACGCTCCGGCAGGCAGGCATATCAGAGCGGGATTTTTTCCGCGAGACCAACGCATCGTTCAAGCTGGGTGTGAAATTCTGCAACTGGAACAAGGACGCCAAAGGCAATCGCATCGACTACGTGAACCCTTTTGCCCATGGCCAGATGCTGGAGGGGTTGGAGGCCGCCGAATATTTCCTGCGCTTTGGCAATGGGGATCGGGACTTCACGCAATCAATCTCGCCACACGATGATCTGGCGCGATTGTGTAAAGGCGCACGGCAACTGGGTCAGCCCGAATTTGAACAGCGCTTTGGCTATGCGTATCATCTGGATGCCGTAAAGTTCGCAGGCATGCTGACCAAGGTCTGCACCAAGCGCGGTGTGGAGCATATCCAGGATGAAGTGCAGTCAGTAGAGCTGGATGAACAGGGCAATGTCAGCCACCTGATGTTGGACCGCAAAGGCCGCCATGACGTCGAGATGGTGGTCGATTGTACCGGTTTTCGCGGGTTGGTCATCAACAAGGCACTTGGCGAGCCGTTTATGGATTATTCGGATTATCTGCCTAACGACCGCGCCATGGCGTTGCAGATCGAGCATCCCAACCCGGAAAAGATCGAAAGCGTTACGCGGTCTACCGCACTGGGCGCAGGGTGGACATGGCGGGTGCCGCTTTATAACCGTGTGGGCACCGGTTATGTGTTCTCGTCGGCACACCGCACGGATGATCAGGCGGCGGATGAATACCTCGAATGGCTGGGGGACAGCGGCAAGGGGGCGACGCCACGCGTGATCCCCATGCGCATCGGTCGTGTGCGCAACGCCTGGGTCAAGAACTGTGTGGCGATCGGTCTGTCCGGTGGTTTTATTGAGCCTTTGGAAAGTACCGCGATCCATATGATTGATCATGCAGTGCGTTGGTTCGCCGAACACCTGCCCACACGTGACATGGAGCCGTCCTTGCGCGCCAGATATAATCGGCAGATGGACAAGCTTTATGGCGAAGTTCTGGAATTCATCTGTCTGCATTACCAACTGGGCAACCGCACGGACGACCAATACTGGATCGATGCACGCACCGAGATGAAAGTACCGGATCGGTTGGCCGAGAACCTGGAATTGTGGCAGCACCGGCTTCCGATGCAGCACGATGTCGAGTTTGCAACGCTGTTTGACCACCGGGTCTATCAGACGGTTCTTTTGGGCAAGCAGGTCTATGATACGGGTTATGGTGAGGGTATCCGTGATCGGTTGCGACCGTTGAACCGACCGATTTGGTTCCAGTGGTGGAAGGGCGCGAAGGGGCACCTTGCACAGATCCTCAAAACGATGCCGGATCACAAGACGCTGCTGCGCGATATCCGGGGAGAACTGGAGAGACCAGCCTTTGGCAAGGCGGCTGCAATGAAACCCACAGTGGCCATGCCGGGTGCGGTCCCTGCTCCGGCGGTGATCCACAACATGCCCAATTTCGCGGAAATCCAAAGCGGCGCGAAGGATTTGCAGCTGTTCTAAAGTTCCCCGCCTCTCAGAAAGAGGGGTTGGAAGAACTTATCAGGGGCAGAGCTTCGAAACTCTGCCCCTGTTGCGGTCACTCGGGTGTTATTAGGACCTCCGTAGTCGGGGCCGCGGAGCGAAGTGATCTGACGCTATAGCGCGGATCCCTCGCGCAACTCGTCCTGTTCGGTCGGCGTCGGCGTATGGTTGAAGACGAAGGCCGTGCGGCAAGCGTCTTCCCCTCCCAGCGCTTCGATCTTGCGGCGCTGGTCGGCAAAAGCACGGGCGTTGACTTCTTCCGGATCGCAGATTTCGCGCAAGCGGCGCTCACCCTCAGCCAGCGCGGCGGCAACGTCGGGGTCGTCTACCCGATCCACCGCGCGGTTCACCAGTTCGTGCGGGTCGGTTTCCAGATCGAATAACTGGGGTGGTTGACCAACGTAGTGGACATATTTCCAGCGGCCCCAGCGCACCATGAAACTGCCGGTTTTTGAACCGCCATCATGGTACTCACTGAAACCGGTACGGTTCGGGTCGTCTGGCGCATTGGCGATGGTACGCAGCGACAGACCGGGCTGTCCGGCGTTCCCTTCGTCATCGGCAACACCACAGACCTCGCGGGCGGTGGCGGCTATATCGGTCAGGTTTGTGCAGGTCGAAACAGTGCGGCCTGCGGGAATTCCGGGACCGGCAGCAATCATAGGCACACCGGCGCTGGCTTCGTACATGACCATCTTGGTCCAGAATCCCTGATCCCCCATCATGTCGCCATGGTCCGACACATATAGGATAACGGTATTGTCCAATTGTCCGCTGGCATCCAGCGCGGCAACCACGCGGCCGACGCAATGATCCATGAACGAGGTCAGGCCGTAATAGGCAACCTTTGCTTCGCGCATCTTCCGTTCATCGAAATAGTCCTCGTAGTTGAAGAAGGCGGCGATATTGCGCAGCTCTCCATGTTCGGGCAGGCCTTCGCCGTAACCGACCGGCAGGTCCATGTCGGCGGGGTCGTAAAGGTTGTACCATTCCTCAGGGCAGGTCAGCGGGTAATGCGGGCTGACCAGCGAAACAAAGGCGGCCCAGGGTTGCTCCAGGCGCTTGGGATCCGCCAGCCAAGCCTCGGTGGCATTTGAGATGGCCTTGTCGTAGTCGGTATAGGTGCTGCTGCCAGCACCCACGTCACCTGCCAGTTCAGCGGCTGAATCGTAGGGCGGTGGGTTTTCCCGCAGCAGACCGACGGGCCATCCGACGCCGCCGACCACGTGCATTGGAATGATTTCTTCCGAAAACCCGTTGTCATCGTCGGCCGACCGAAAATGAAGTTTGCCGATGGAAACCACTTCGCGCCCGGCGTCGCGCAGCTGCCGCATCCAGCTGCGAGGCTCTCCGGCGTAGGGCGAGGCGCTGTCCCAATTGCCGGTGCGGTGCACCCATTCACCGGTGGCCAGCGCTGCGCGGGTCGGGACACACATTGGCGACGGCGTGTAGGCGGCCTGGAACATCGTGCCCCGTGCGGCCAGCGCATCCAGATGCGGAGTTTTCACGATCGGGTGCCCTGCGCAACCCATGGCATCCTTGCGATGTTCGTCCGAAATGATGACAAGAAAATTCGTATTTTGCTGAGTCATGGGGTCCTCCGCCTCACTTCATACCGTCGGGTCGGGCCTGGTCGCAGGTTTGATTGCGACATTCCGGGAAAGTGATTTGGTGTCATTTGCGCGGTTGTGTCCTTCTGCATGAAATGTAATGTCATAACATATCTATTTGTTTTTGAGCAAAGGCGGAAATATGGGCGCGACTTCCTCTGGGGGTGTCAGCCGGGGCAGGCACAGGCGGCGAAATCAAAACACCAGTCTCCATCCCAGGATAAGAGGCGGTTCACCAATGCGGGCTTACGACGCGCTGCCGCCTGAATTGCGTCAATGGCTTGCAGCCGCCTGCCTTCCGTGGAGCCCGGCTTCCGCAAAACGAATCTAGATTCGTGCAGGCGGAACCCATAATCCGGAAGCGGCGAAAACCCGGCTGGATGCAATTGAACGGGCAATGCTGAAGCGGGACGCCCGGATCTGGAGGCCAAAATTCGATCAGCCGGAGCGGCAGGATCGCGCCCAATAGGCCATTTACCTTGGAAATATGGGCTTTCCACTTGCACCGGTCAGCAAATCCGCCTATACGCGCGCTGTCTGAACAAGGGCGGTCAACGTCCGGATGACGTATCTGAGCAGGGCCGGGTCACCTCGGCCCTTTGTG
This sequence comes from Ruegeria sp. AB8, assembly GCF_056542605.1. NCBI lineage: Bacteria > Pseudomonadati > Pseudomonadota > Alphaproteobacteria > Rhodobacterales > Roseobacteraceae > Ruegeria > Ruegeria sp. AB8. The sequence goes on along the minus strand of NZ_JBQGAB010000009.1, from coordinate 142,029 downwards.
TTTGTGTAATCGGATGCGCCCCGGATCACGCCAGAAGACATCATGAAACAAGACCGGCGGAGACAACCGCTCGGCCAGTAAAAACGTAAGTAAAGGAAAACAACGCCACATGGCTAACGCATCCATGGAGGAATTCGAAGCCCTCCTTAATGAAAGCTTCGAAATGGACACACCCGAAGAGGGTTCTGTTGTCAAAGGCAAGATTCTGGCGATTGAAGCCGGTCAGGCCATCATCGACGTCGGCTACAAAATGGAAGGCCGCGTTGATCTGAAAGAATTCGCAAATCCCGGCGAAGCTCCTGAAATCGCTGTTGGTGACGAGGTCGAAGTATACCTGCGTGCTGCAGAAAACGCCCGTGGCGAAGCCGTCATCTCGCGCGAGATGGCCCGCCGTGAAGAGGCATGGGACCGTCTGGAAAAAGCATATGCCGACGACCAGCGCGTCGAAGGTGCAATCTTCGGTCGCGTCAAAGGTGGCTTCACCGTCGATCTGGGTGGCGCAGTTGCGTTCCTGCCCGGCTCGCAGGTTGACGTTCGCCCTGTGCGCGACGCTGGCCCGCTGATGGGTCTGAAGCAGCCGTTCCAGATTCTGAAAATGGACCGCCGCCGTGGCAACATCGTTGTTTCGCGCCGCGCTATCCTGGAAGAATCGCGTGCCGAACAGCGTGCCGAAGTCATCGGCAACCTGTCCGAAGGTCAGACCGTCGAGGGTGTCGTCAAGAACATCACCGAATACGGTGCATTTGTTGACCTGGGCGGCGTTGACGGCCTGCTGCACGTCACCGACATGGCATGGCGCCGTGTGAACCACCCGTCCGAGATCCTGACGATCGGCGAAACCATCAAGGTTCAGGTCATCAAGATCAACAAAGAGACCCACCGCATCAGCCTGGGTATGAAGCAGCTGCAGGAAGATCCGTGGGATCTGGTTGCTGCAAAATACCCGCTGGGCTCGGTCCATCAGGGTCGCGTCACCAACATCACCGACTACGGCGCGTTCGTCGAGCTGGAAGCCGGCGTCGAAGGTCTGGTGCACGTGTCCGAGATGTCCTGGACCAAGAAAAACGTCCACCCCGGCAAGATCGTTTCGACCAGCCAGGAAGTCGACGTTATGGTTTTGGAAATCGACGGCGCCAAGCGTCGCGTGTCTCTGGGCCTGAAGCAGACTCAGCGCAACCCGTGGGAAGTGTTTGCAGAAACACACCCCGAGGGCACCGAGGTCGAAGGCGAAGTCAAGAACATCACCGAATTCGGTCTGTTCATTGGCCTCGAAGGCGACATCGACGGCATGGTTCACCTCAGCGACCTGTCCTGGGACGAGCGTGGCGAGGATGCGATCCAGAACTACCGCAAAGGCGACATGGTTTCGGCCGTCGTTTCGGAAGTTGACGTTGAAAAAGAGCGTATCTCGCTGTCGATCAAAGCCCTGGGCGGTGACAAGTTCGCCGAAGCCGTGGGCGGCGTGAAGCGTGGCTCGGTCATCACCGTTGAAGTCACCGCGATCGAAGATGGCGGCATCGAGGTCGAATACGAAGGCATGAAGTCGTTCATCCGTCGTTCGGACCTGTCGCGTGACCGTGCCGAGCAGCGCCCCGAGCGTTTCTCGACCGGTGACAAGGTTGACGTCCGCGTCACCAACGTCGACAGCAAGACTCGCCGTCTGGGCCTGTCGATCAAAGCACGCGAGATCGCCGAAGAGAAAGAGGCCGTGGAACAGTACGGTTCCTCCGACTCGGGCGCATCGCTGGGCGATATCCTGGGTGCAGCGCTGAAATCCGGCGACTAAACCTCAGGCTGTCCGAAGCAGTCGAATTTCGGCCCCGCACGTCAGTGCGGGGCCGTTTTTGTTGCGAATCAATATGTTCTGATTTCCCGGCCCAACTCGGGCAACAGGTGTTCTTTGGAGCCCGGAATCAGGCCCGCAGGCAAAAAATTGCGTGAGAATATGGCAAAATGATGCCTCGGCACGCGTAGTTTGCGTTCCCCCGTTCCGCGTTTTTTCTTATACTGTCCAAAACAATAGACATGGTAATCCGGTCGCCTGGGAGGGTAATGCCTATGATCCGTTCAGAATTGATTCAGAAAATCGCCGACGAGAACCCGCATCTTTATCAGCGTGACGTTGAACGGATCGTGAATACCGTTTTCGAGGAAGTGACCGATGCTATGGCCCGCGGCGACCGGGTCGAACTGCGCGGATTTGGCGCTTTTTCTGTCAAACAGCGGGACGCACGCGTCGGCCGCAATCCCAGAACCGGTGAGACCGTGCAGGTCGAGGAAAAATGTGTACCGTTTTTCAAGACAGGCAAGTTGCTAAGGGACCGTTTGAACGGTAAAGCCTGACCTTATGATGCGCTACATTCGATATGCTTTTCTTGCGGTCCTCGGGATCACCCTGATCTCGATTTCGCTGGCCAATCGCGAAATGGTTGAACTCAAGCTTATGCCGGATGCCTTGTCCGAGCTGGCTGGCTTCAACCTCAGCACCTCGTTGCCGCTGTTCCTAGTTGTTCTTGGGGGCGTGGTTGCCGGGCTGGTCATAGGCTTTCTTTGGGAGTGGCTGCGCGAACACAAGCACCGCCGCGACGCGACGGCCAGCAAAGGCGAAGTGCGCAAACTTGAGCGTGAGGTCAAGAAGCTCAAGAAAAAGCAGAATCAAGGTCAGGACGAGGTTCTGGCTCTGCTGGACGAGGCCAGCTAAGCGGCATGTCTACTGAAATTAGTGTGAAAATCTGCGGCTTGACCGCACCGGCTCAGGTGCGCGCGGCCGTAGATGCTGGTGCACGATACTTGGGATTCAACTTCTTTCCCAAGTCGCCCCGGTATGTCACGCCCGAACAGGCGGCTGCGTTGATGGCTGACGTGCCGGTTGGCGTGGCCAAGGTGGCCCTGGTCGTGAGCCCCTCAGACGATTTGCTGGACAGTATCACTCAGGCCGCGCCCTTCGATATGTTGCAATTGCACGGCAGCGAAAGTGCCGAGCGTGTGCGCGAGGTCAAGGAACGTTACGGCTTGCCGGTGATGAAGGTCATCGGTGTGGCAGATGCCGAAGATCTGGCCGCAATCGACATCTACAGCGACGTCGCGGACCAGCTTCTGATTGATGCCAAAGCCGCCAAGAACGCGGTCTTGCCGGGCGGTAACGGGCTGGCGTTTGACTGGCGGTTGCTGGCTGGGCGCAAATACTGGCGTAAGCCATGGATGCTGGCCGGCGGTTTGAACCCGGAAAACGTGGCCGAGGCCATTCGGATGACGGGAGCACGACAGGTAGATGTCGCCTCAGGTGTTGAAAGTGCTCCGGGGATCAAGGATTCGGGCCTGATCAACGCCTTTATCGAAGCCACCCGTTGATCTGATCGGGCCGCCATCGCGTATCTCCTGTTAAGGAGTATGAATGGATGCTGGCCGCAATCGGTGGAGTTGCCCTGAAAAACTGGTATCACGCGCCCGAGTTTTTCTGGCGCGCGCGCCAGGCTTATTTGCAAGCCCGTGACGATCCGCTGTGCCTGCGGGTGGAACTGTTCCCACATCAGGGCCTGTATTTTTCGCTGAGCGTCTGGCACGACGCCGAGGCCATGCTGACATTCGCCCAGTCGGGTCCGCATCGGCGCGTTGTGCAGGCGGCCTCCCGGTTGGCGGAGGTGCATGAGTTCCATCATTTCAACTGTATTGCCGTGCCAAGCAGGGACCAGGCTCTGCGGGTTTGGTCTCAGCATGTTCATGCGGCTGAATGATACGTTTTGCCATGGCAAATCCCGCCGCCACCTCCTATGAACAACGGGTACGACGAGGGAGACACCCATGGCCAACGATCTTTTCAATTCCTTCATGTCCGGGCCCGACGAACAGGGCCGTTTCGGCATCTTCGGCGGACGGTTCGTCAGCGAAACGCTGATGCCCCTGATCCTGTCGCTGGAAGAGGAATATGAGAAGGCCAAGGACGATGCGACCTTCTGGGCCGAGATGGACGATCTGTGGGCCAACTATGTTGGCCGCCCGTCGCCGCTGTACTTCGCGGAACGCCTGACCGAACATCTGGGTGGTGCAAAGATTTACCTGAAGCGTGACGAGCTGAACCACACCGGCGCGCATAAGATCAACAACGTGCTGGGCCAGATCATTCTGGCGCGGCGCATGGGCAAGACCCGGATCATCGCTGAAACCGGGGCAGGGCAGCACGGCGTAGCCACCGCCACCGTCTGCGCCAAGTTCGGATTGAAATGCGTGGTCTACATGGGGGCCCATGACGTGCAGCGTCAGGCTCCGAACGTGTTCCGCATGCGCCTGCTGGGGGCCGAGGTGATCCCTGTGACTTCCGGTCGCGGGACACTGAAAGATGCAATGAACGACGCGCTGCGCGACTGGGTGACCAACGTGCGCGATACGTTCTACTGCATTGGAACGGTCGCTGGTCCGCACCCGTATCCGGCGATGGTGCGCGATTTTCAGTCGATCATCGGCAAGGAAGCCAAGGAACAGATGATGAAGGCCGAAGGCCGTCTGCCCGATACGATCATCGCCGCCATCGGTGGTGGGTCGAACGCGATGGGCCTGTTCTACCCATTTCTCGACGACAAGTCCGTGAATATCATCGGCGTCGAGGCGGGCGGTAAAGGCGTGAACGAAAAGATGGAGCATTGCGCCTCTCTGACCGGTGGTCGTCCGGGCGTTTTGCATGGCAACCGAACCTATCTGCTGCAGGATGACGACGGCCAGATTCTTGAAGGCTATTCCATTTCCGCTGGTCTGGACTACCCAGGCATCGGGCCAGAACATTCATGGCTGCACGAGGTAGGGCGTGCGCAATATGTCTCGATCACGGACAAAGAGGCGCTGGAAGCGTTCCAGCTGTGCTGCGCAACCGAAGGCATCATCCCGGCGCTCGAACCCAGCCACGCACTGGCCCATGTGATGAAGATTGCCCCGGAACTGCCCAAAGATCACCTGATCTGCATGAACATGTGCGGACGCGGCGACAAGGATGTTCAGACGGTTGCGAAATACCTGAACTTTGACATGTCCGATACCGAAGGACGCGAGGCAATCTAAGCCTCTGATTTCGCCAGCGTAAGCCAGACAGATGTTGAGCGGCGGTGGGTCCGAGAATCATTTGACCTGCCCCGGTCGCCATGATGCTTTCACTGTCTCGCAATTGCGGAAAATGAAGCGCTTTGGTGCGGATTGTCTGGCTTTTGCCGGGTTAGCTTGCAGTGCCGAAACAGCCCTCCTGTAAGGTCTGGTTAGAAAGCTGCTGTGTTTTCCCAGGATTTTTCCGCCAACCCTCAGAATTATTTGCCAAATAGGTGCCGGGATGACCCTCGCGGCAAGCGCCAGACTCGGCGCATCTGGCAAATTCGATACACGCGAAATAATTGAGATTTGGTGAATCTGTACAGCGTTTTGAATTTGAATAAACTCACTGTCAATTCGCAACTTCTGGTTGCTAATCATAATGTGCCCCGGACGGTGTCAGAACTCAGTTGCGCGTTCGGAATGGCATGTCATAAGGCGCATATCCTTGTGTTATGCCCCTATCGGGTTTGTTGGAGGTTGGGATGGTTAACTCCTTTTTTCGCAGGCTGCTTGGCCTTGTCTGTTTGGTTTCAGTCGTTCTGTTCGGCAGCAGCAAGGAAGGCGCGGCCTTTGGTGGGGCTACCTTCTTCAATACACCCATTGCGTCACCCAATGGCGGTTCCGTCCAGTTTACCAACATCCCCGGCGCAACGACTGCATTTGTCGCCCTCAGCGGCAGCGGCCAGGCACCGGGCGGTGCGATTTACTTTGGTGGCGGGATCACGCCGTCTCCGATCATCACTCCGGCCGGATTGACCAACCTCGGTTGGCTGAACCCAACCATTCTCAGTCAGGACGGCGCAGACAGCACATATGCCGCCGACGGTTACATGGGGATCATTTTCACGGCTCAGGAAACCCCGGGTGGGCCGCTTTACAGATACGAACTGGCCCTATCGGGTGTGACGAACACGCAGATTATCAGCACCCGGACGCTGGTGGATACGACCCAGCCCACGGCTTCGGTCGGGGCGCTGACTGCGACCGGGAACGGCACCTTTACCGCGACAATCACCCTCAGCGAACCCAGTACCGACTTTGTTGCCAGTGATCTTTTGGTGGTGAACGCAACCGCGACCATGACCGGTTCGGGTGTCGATTACGTTGCCACACTGACACCGCAGAACAACGGTACAATCGAGCTTTCCGTTCCGGCCGGAGTTTTCACCGACGCCGCAGGCAATCTCAATCTGGCGTCGAACACTGTGACAACCGTGCAGGCCGCAACAAACACGCAGCGTTTGATTCAGGCCTTTCAGAATGCCCGCGCGAATAGCCTGGTCTCAAACCAGCCCAACCTGACGCGGTTTCTGCAACAGTCCGGCGCGGGGGCATTCGATGCGTCCGTATCTCAGGGCGCCGGGTTCCTGAACTTTGCCAGCGATCCGACCTTGCCCATCTGGCTGAACGTTACAGGCAACTGGAGTTCGCAGGACGACTTTGACAGCAGCTATGCTTTGGCGGTTCTGGGGGCGCACCATCAGGTTAATCAGAACCTGTTGGTCGGTGCGATGCTGCAGCTGGACTATGCCGAAACCGAAAACGGCGCGTCCGAGATTGACGGCACCGGGTGGTTTGTTGGTCCGTATGTCGTGGCGAAACTGCCCGAGCATCCGATCTATTTCGAAGGACGTGCGCTTTACGGGAAAGCTGACAATGAGGTTTCGCCTCTGGGCACATACTCGGACAAATTCGACAGTGACCGCTGGCTGGTGCAGTCGCGGGTCACAGGCGAAATCCAGCGCGGGGCGCTGACCCTGATGCCGCTTCTGGATCTGAGCTATGTCAGCGATGATGCCGAGGCCTATACGGACAGTCTGGGCAATCCGATTTCGGCCCAGGATTTCAGCCTGACGACCGTTCAGTTGGGAATGGATTTCAGCCACCCGATCTCCGTCGCACGTGGCAGCATGACCCTGACGGGCGGACTGTCCGGCGTCTGGAGCAGCACATCAGGCACCGGCACCGTACCGGGCGTCGCCCCGATCGGGGACACCACACGCGGCCGTGTCGATCTGGGTCTTGATTACAGGTTGCAGAACAACAGCCTGCTTGCGGCAGGTGTGTTTTACGACGGCATCGGCGAAAGCGGATTTGAAAGCTACAGCGTCGATCTGACGTGGCAGATCAACTTCTGACCGATTGAATCCTTGAAGTCCCGGATCCGTCCGGGACTTCTTTTTCTCAAAAATAAGCCGAAACGGATTCTAAAGACTGACGAAGGGTCAGGACCCGGCTTTGTGCTGCTGCAGGATGTCCAGCGGCACAATGTCCAATGCGCGCTGATGCGTGGCCTCAAGATAAACCCTTGGGGCGCAGCCCTCGTCATGGGCCTGCAGGAACCGACCCGCACACAGACACCAGCTATCGCCGGGCTTGAGGCCCGCGAAATCGAATTCGGGGCGTGGGGTGCTCAGGTCATTCCCGACATATTTGGAATAGGCGAGGAATTCGGCTGTCATAACAGCGCAAACCGTATGGCTGCCCTGGTCTTCGGGGCAGGTATTGCAGGCCCCGTCCCGGAAGAACCCGGTCAGCGGATCACGCGAACAGGGGGCAAGGACACCCCCCAGCACATTGATACTGTCCTGTTTTTGCATAGAGGCATCCTACAGGGTTTGGGCGATCTTGCGGAACATTTCTATGTTCTGATCGCTGACACCGGGTTCGCGGAACTTGCGATCGGCTCCGGTGGTGACAATCAGGACATCCCGCGGCCGATCGAAATAGATGTATTGCCCATAGACACCGCGCGCCAGAAATTCGCCCTCATGCGCGTTTTTGGGGATCCACCATTGATATCCATAGCCGATCTTGCCGGTTTCGGTCGGGGCACTTGGCCATGTCGACTCGGCAATCCAGTCGGCGGGAACAATCTGCTCGCCGCTTCGGGAACCGTCTTGCAGTATCATCTGTCCGAACCGGGCAAAGTCGCGGGTTGTAAAGTTCAGCCCGCCAAGAACAAACGCGACGCCTGCCCCATCCGTGATGTAATACCCATCGCGTTCCAGCCCCAAAGGCTGAATGATCTTTTCGGTCAACAACTCGGAAACACTGCGCCCGGTCGCGCCGCGAATGACCATACCGATCACATGCGTGTCGATTGATACATATTGCCAGGTGTCACCCGGCGCGGCAAAGCTGTCTTGAAGGGACGCGGCGAAGTCGTCCAACTCCCCGCCCAGCGCCACGACACGGCCCATCCGGTTGATGTCCGAGTTATAATCCAGATAGTCCTCGTCAAAGGTCACCCCGCTGGCCATGTTCAGGACATTGCGGATCGTGGCGCCGTCATAAGCGCTGCCGGCCAGTTTGGGCGCATATTTCACCACGGGGTCGTCCAGCGAGTCGATTGCCCCCTCGGCCAACAGAATGCCGAACAGGGCGGACAGATAGCTTTTGGCGACGGACCACGATATCCGCCGATCGTCCGGGCGGGTGTCCAGATAGTATTCTTCGAACCGGATCTGGCCTTTCTGCATCACCAGCAGGGATGTCACAGCGCGTTCCCCGATCCATTGATCGGTTCCCTCAGGCAGATCAAAGCCCGGTCCATAGGGCAGTTCCCATGTCGGGCCGCTCCCGCGCGGCAGATCGACCGTCAGAAAGGCGTCGCTCATGTGCGAGAAATTGTGAACGATCCGCTCTTCCGAGAACAGGGAATTGACCGCCAGAAGCCGCTCGATCTCTTCCCGTTTCCACAGGCCAACGACGACGGCCGCCAAAACCAGCGCCAGAACAATGCGCAACAGCCATCTGAATACAGTTCTCATTCGTCCCCTCCACCTGATCAACACAATAGAAAAGAGGTCCGGGACCTTTCGCAATCCGAACGTTGCGGCAGCAGGTGATTTACCGAAACTTGTCCAACAGCTTTTGCATCGGTGACCGGTCATCCGGAGCCGGAATAGGCTCAGGGTCGTTCGCGGCTTTTGGTGTGGGCTTTTCCGGTGTCTTTGACGACCGCGCAGGCGCCGTCCGCAAAGCCACGGCATTCATGAATTTCCCGCTTTCCCCTTCGGCAAGATATTGGGCCCCGTCCGAAACGCCCCGCAGGACGTCTTCCAGCCAGTCGGCGTCAGCCTTGGCAAAATCGCTTAGCACATAGGCCGAGACCATTTCCTTGCGCCCCGGATGGCCAATCCCCAGCCGAACCCGGTCATAGGCGGGGCTGATGTGTTCGTGGATTGATCGCAGCCCGTTATGCCCCGCGTGACCACCGCCGGCCTTGACCCGCACCTTGCCGGGGGCCAGGTCGAGTTCATCATGAAAGACGGTCACGTCAACCGACTCGAGCTTGTAGAACCGCATCGCTTCACCAACGGACTGGCCGGACCGGTTCATGAAGGTTTGCGGTTTCAGCAGCAGAATTTTGTCCGTGCCCAGACGACCTTCGCAGACCTCGGCCTGAAACTTTGAACGCCAGGGACCAAACCCGTGATCCTCGGCGATGCGGTCCAGTGCCATGAAGCCGATGTTGTGACGGTTTCCAGCGTATTTTGAACCGGGATTCCCCAGGCCGACAAACAGCTTCATCATTTCGTCCTTACATGTCGCGGGCCAATACCTGAATACGTATCAGGTTCATTGCACGGTTCGCCACCGCCTTTCCAGTCCCGCCCGGCCAAAAGAAAAACGGGGCTCTGAAAGAACCCCGTTTCATATCCAGAACCAAAAGGTTCCGAAATTATTCTTCAGCGCCGATTACTTCGACTTCGTCGGCTGCAACTTCGCCCTCTTCGCCGTCTTCATCGTCGCTGGACGACAGACCGGTCGGAGCCGAAATGTTCGCGATCACGAAGTCACGGTCGATGGTCGGCTTGGTGCCGGCCGGCAGATCAACCGACGAAATCGTCACAACGTCGTTGATGTTCAGACCGGTCAGATCGACGGTGATCTTTTCAGGAATGTCACCCGCGGTGCACATCAGTTCGACTTCCGGACGAACAACGGTCAGAACGCCGCCCTTCTTGATGCCGGGCGCTTCTTCTTCGTTGATGAACTCAACCGGGATGAACAGCGCGATCTTGGTGGTCCGGCGCAGGCGCATCAGGTCCAGGTGGGTCGGCAGGTCTTTGACGACGTCCCGCTGAACGTCGCGGCAGATGACGCGAACGTCTTCGTGGCCTTCAACCTTCAGGTTCCACAGGGTCGACTTGAACCGGCCTGCTTTCAGGCGCTTGAACAGGACGTTGAACGGGATCTGGATCGGCAGCGGCTCTTTGTCACCACCAAAAACAATGCCCGGAACCATGCCGTCGCGGCGTGCCTGACGAGCGGCGCCCTTGCCTGTCCCCGTCCGTTCCAGAGCTACGAGATCAGGAATCTCTCCAGCCATGATAATTCTCCAATGTTAGGGCGGGCATCCTCCAAGGCTGTATGCCCGCGTGAAGCCGCGTCCTTAGCTTGATTCATTGGGTTTGGAAAGGGGTTTTTGACGGATTGTCATTTTGCGAGGCTCTGCCTCGCGCTCCGGGATATTTGGGGCCAGATGAAAAACGGATCCGGTCTTCATCTGGCTAAAAATATCCCGGGGGAGACGCCCGTAGGGCGGCGGGGGCAGAGCCCCTGACAACAGCGGCTCTCTCAGTTCTGCCAGCGACCACCGAAGTCTTCTGGGATCAGCAGGTTGTGGCGCCCCAGATCGCCAACATTGCGTTCGCCGCAGAGCGCCATGGTGGTGTCCAGTTCCTTGTGGATGACGTCCAGCGCCGTGGTTACGCCTTTCTGACCCATCGCCCCAAGGCCATAGACAAACGCGCGGCCGATATATGTACCCTTGGCCCCCAGCGCCAGTGCTTTCAGAACGTCCTGACCCGAACGGATGCCACTGTCCATATGCACTTCGACGCCTCCGCCAACGGCGTCCATGATCTGCGGCAGCATTCGGATGGAACTGAGCGCACCATCCAACTGGCGACCGCCGTGGTTCGAGACCACAATGGCATCCGCCCCCAGCTTTGCGGCCATTTTCGCGTCTTCGGCGTCCAGAATACCTTTCAGGATAACCTTACCGCCCCATTGCTCCATCAGCTTTTCGACCTTGCCCCAATCAAGGCTTGGGTCGAATTGTTCGGCAGTCCAGGCCCCCAGCGAGGATGCGTCAGAAACGCCGTGCGCATGTCCGACGATATTGCCGAACTCGCGTCGGCTGGCACCCAGCATCTCGATTCCCCAAGCCCATTTCGTCATCAGGTTGGCGATTGTTTTGGCCGTCAATTTCGGCGGGGCGGACAACCCGTTCTTGAGGTCCTTGTGCCGCTGGCCGAGGATTTGCAGGTCGAGTGTGATCACCAATGCCGAACATTTGGCGCCCTTGGCCCGCTGGATCAGGCGATTGATGTAGTCCTGATCCTTCATCGTATAAAGCTGGAACCAGAACGGCTTGCCCGTGTTCTCGGCCACATCTTCGATGGAATTGATTGACATTGTCGACAGGGTGAAGGGTACGCCGAAATCTTCCGCTGCCTTGGCCGCTTTTATCTCGCCATCTGCGTGTTGCATGCCGGTCAGCCCCACCGGCGCCAGCGCGACCGGCATCGTTACGTCCTGTCCGATCATCTGTGACGCGGTCGAACGCCCGGACATGTCTACTGCAACCCGTTGGCGCAGGCGGATGTTCTCGAAATCCGAGGTGTTTTCGCGAAAGGTCTGCTCGGTCCAGCTGCCGCTTTCGGCGTAGTCGTAGAACATCCGTGGCACGCGGCGTTCATAGATGCGTCTGAGGTCTTCAATCGTTGTAATGACTGGCATGATTCCGGGCCTCGGTAGCTTTGGTTAATTTTATTTACCAATTTCTCTTGCGCTCTGCAACGTATCTCTGGCAGCAAAAAAACCGCAGCTCGCAAAGGCGGGCTGCGGTTGACGCATGAGACGAGTTTTGTCGGCGGATCAGGCCGAATGTGCACCGTCCGCCAGTGACCGGACGAAGCTCAGGATCTGGCCGACCGGCTTTCCCTCGGCAATCTGGCTGACAATGGCTGAACCGACCACGGCGCCATCAGCTATGCTTGCGATTGCCTTCGACTTTTCGGGTGTATTGATGCCAAAGCCCACGATAACCGGCAGATCGGTCTCCGACTTGATCCGAGCTACCTCCGGGCCGACATTGGTGGCCTGCGCCTCGGCAGCGCCGGTGATGCCGGTGATCGAGACGTAATACACAAAGCCCGATGTATTCTGAAGGACGCGGGGCAGGCGCTTATCGTCGGTTGTGGGCGTTGCAAGCCGGATAAAGTTCAGGCCGGCGGCCTGCGCGGGCAGGCACAGTTCGGCATCCTCTTCCGGGGGCAGGTCTACAACGATCAGGCCATCGATTCCGGCGGATTTAGCCTCGGCCAGAAAGTCGTCGACACCTCGGCTGTAGATCGGGTTGTAATATCCCATCAGGACAATCGGGGTCGTATCATCTGTTTCACGGAAAGCCCGCGCCAGATCCAGAGTGCGCTGCAGGGTCATTCCCCCGTCCAGCGCGCGCTGGCCTGCAGCCTGAATCGTAGGGCCATCAGCCATCGGGTCCGTGAAAGGCAGGCCCAGTTCGATCACGTCGACACCGGCGCCCGGCAGACCTTTCACGATCTCAAGCGAGGTGTCGAAATCGGGATCCCCGGCCATGACGTAGGAAACAAAGGCCTTCCTGCCTTCGGCCTTGAGGGCGGCGAACTTGGCGTCGATACGGGTCATCTTCTGTCCTTGCATTCAGGTTTGAACCTGATGTGCAGAAACTTTGCCCGGAAATCAATCCCGCCAAGGCTGAATGGTTCAGAACGCGTAATGATATCTGACCAGGGCCGAGTTGACACCCGGGTTGTCGTCATGGGTGCTGGCGTTGGATTTGTGGGTAATCGCGAAGGACAGTTTGTTGCCATTGTTCAACGTATATCCAAGGCCAACAAGGCTGCGGATCTGGAACTCTCCGCCCAGATCGTTCAACGAGTCGCCTTCGGAAAAGTACCCTGGCATGACGCTGCCTTCGACGAACCATCGGTCGGCGAAGGTGTAGAACCCGATCAACCCGATCCCGATATGAACATCACCAGCCGTATCCACCGTCAGGGCGCTGCCCCAGGTGGCGGACACGCGGGTGGCTTCATAAAAGGGGCGGTGCTGGTACTCGAGCGAGAAAGCGGCTTCATCGTCTGCGTCGCTGTCGGAGAAATCCGAATACCCAGCGCCAAAGATGATGGTTTGAGCGTACGCTGCTGGAGCGGCCATTATCAGCACAAGGGCTGCAACAAAACTCTTCATAACTGTTGATCACTATCTGGTTGTTTGCAACGTCTTACATGGTGAGCTTAGAGCGCAGGATTCAATGCCGGCAATATCACGGATGTCGAACGATTTCGTGATGTTGCATTTTGGACCGGGCCGCCATCTTTCGCTCTGGCTTGCGCATTGACCCGGACCTGCATAGAAGCACCCCTCGAATGGCATCAGGAGACCGTCATGGGCTTTAAAATGGGAATCGTGGGTTTGCCGAATGTGGGTAAGTCGACCCTCTTCAACGCGCTGACCAAAACCGCGGCTGCACAGGCGGCGAATTTCCCGTTCTGCACGATCGAACCCAACGTGGGTGATGTGGCCGTGCCCGATGATCGGCTGGACAAGCTGGCGGCGATTGCAAGCTCGAAACAGATCATCCCGACGCGGATGACGTTCGTTGACATCGCCGGTCTGGTTAAGGGAGCCTCGAAAGGCGAGGGGCTTGGAAACCAGTTTCTGGCCAACATTCGGGAAACCGACGCCATTGCCCATGTGCTGCGCTGTTTCGAAGACGGAGATGTGACCCATGTGGATGGCCGTGTCGATCCGGTAGCTGATGCGGACACGATTGAGACCGAGCTGATGCTGGCCGATCTGGAAAGCATCGAAAAGCGCCGCGCCAATCTGGTGCGCAAGCTGAAAGGCAGTGACAAAGAGGCACAGCAACAGGACCGCTTGCTGGCCCAAGCGCAAGCGATGCTGGAAAGCGGCAAGCCCGCGCGTCTGGTTGAAGTGTCAGACGAAGATGCCAAGGCCTGGAAGATGCTGCAACTGCTGACCACCAAGCCGGTGCTCTATGTTTGCAACGTGTCCGAAGAAGAAGCTGCCGAAGGTAATGAGTACTCGGCGAAGGTGGCCGAAATGGCCGCTGCTCAGGGTAATGCTCACGTTATCATCAGCGCCAAGATCGAAGAAGAGATCAGCCTGCTGGAAGCGGACGAAGCCCAGATGTTCCTTGAAGAGATGGGCCTGGAAGAACCCGGTCTCGATCGTCTGATCCGAGCAGGTTACGACCTGCTGAAACTGGAAACCTATTTCACCGTCGGCCCGAAAGAGGCCCGCGCCTGGACCATCCGCACCGGCACCGCCGCGCCGCAGGCCGCTGGCGTGATCCATGGGGATTTCGAAAAGGGCTTCATCCGCGCCGAGACCATCGCCTATGACGACTACATCGCTGCCAATGGCGAACAGGGTGCGAAAGAAGCAGGCAAGATGCGGGCCGAGGGCAAGGGCTACATCGTCAAGGACGGCGATGTGATGCACTTTTTGTTTAATACTTAGCGCCTGATCATTGACACTGCGCAAGGCGGAAATTTCGGATGCGTCCAGGATCGCGGCAATCTCGATTGAGGTGTGGATCGGTACCTACCTCAAGCGCGGGGTGAATTCGAAATTTGCCGACTTTGCTTTGCAGGAATTCACGCCGTCCAAAATCGGACAGCTTATCCGCGACCCGAATGAGTTCATTCTGGTGTCTGACAATGATGAGGGGATCGACGGGTTCATCCGCCTGTCATCGGAGCGCAACGCGCCTATTGTCGGCTGGTCGGGCATGGAAATCTCGACCTTCTACGTTCAGCCGCGCCATCATGGGAAAGGCATAGGTAAACATTTGCTGAAAGCGGCGCTCCAGTGCTGCCATGACCATAGGGCCGGTCTGGTCTGGCTGACGACAAACGCAGAAAACGACCCGGCCATTGCGTTTTACCTTGCTCAGGGGTTTGAACAGATCGGCGAGACCTTTTTCCATATTGGGGATGAGGGATATTTGAACAACGTTTACGCCCTGCGCCTGAGCTGAGGTTTTCATCAGGCTCTTTCCCCTGTTGAAAATACCGCTAATCTGGGCCTCTCTCCAGACTTTGGGCGCCGCCACATGATCGAAATCCGCGACCTGCAATTGCTCAGCGCTCTGGCGCGGCAACGCCATTTCGCCAAGGCGGCCGAGGAATGTGGGATTTCTCAACCCGCGTTTTCCATGCGCATCCGCAATCTCGAAGATCGGCTGGGCGTTTCAATTGTCCGCCGGGCCAACCGGTTTCAGGGCCTGACCGAAGAGGGCGAGATGATCGTCCGCCGCGCGCGGCGTATCCTCGATGACGCCAAGGCGCTGGAACAGCAGGTGCTGGCCGCGCGGGGTGAGATTACGGGCACGTTGATTCTGGGCGTGATCCCAACCGCGATTGCCTTTACGGGACGGCTGGTCAAGCGACTGCATCAGGCGCATCCACGTGTTGTCACACGGATCGAAACCATGTCGGCCTCGGCCATTCAGCACCGGCTGGACGAAGGCAGTCTGGATGCAGGCATCACCTATGGCGACAGTATCGGCACTGACTTACGGCAGGTGCAGCCGCTTTATGAAGAAACCTATGTGCTGCTGGTCCCGTCCCACATGACCGAGGAAACCGGCCCTATTCCATGGGCTCGGGTGGCTGAATTTCCGATCAGCCTTCTGGAGCCGCAGATGCAGAACCGACGTATTCTAGACCGGATTTTCGCCGAACAGCGCCTGCATCCCCACGTCGTCGCCGAAACCAGTGGCTTTACCGCATCGATGGTGATGGCGCGCGAGGGGCTGGCAGCTACGGTTGTTCCTCGCGTTCTGATCCGGGCGTTGGGTGATCTGAAGGGAACCAAAGTGCTGCCCTTGGTCGATCCCGTTGTCAGCAAACCGATTTGTCTGGCGACCCTCAGTCGTGACCCGGAATTGCCAACGGTCGAGGCTTTGCGTGCCGTAGTGACGTCTTTACGGTGATAAACTGTCGTTATCGTGCGATTGAATTTGGCGATTTGACGATATGCTATTCTGATGAGACACGGAGCCTCAATCGGAGGGCATCATGGCACCATTAGACACCAAGCCATCAGGCGCACCCAAGGGCGTCTGGAAGTCAGGTAAAGGCAAAGGGCGGCACACGCCCAAAGGCCGTCAGTTCACGGATGAGGCGCAGGCGGAAATTCATCGCCTGCTGGGCGACCGCTCGCGCCGCCGCGACCTGCTGATCGAATTTCTGCATTTGATTCAGGACGAACACGGCCATATCAGCGCCGATCACATTGCCGCGCTTGCAGTTGAGATGCGGATCGGACAGGCCGAGATTTATGAGACGGCGACCTTCTACGCCCATTTCGACGTTGTGAAAGAAGGCGAGACCCCTCCGCCTGCGCTCACGATCCGTGTCTGTGATTCTCTGTCCTGCGAAATGGCCGGTGCCCAGCTGCTGCAGAAGGCGCTGGAAGACGGTCTGGACCCGGCAGAGGTGCGTGTGGTGCGTGCGCCTTGTATGGGCCGTTGTGATACCGCTCCGGTACTTGAGATTGGCCACAACCATATCGACCATGCGACCCCCGAAAAGGTGCAGGCTGCGATTGCTGTGGGCGACACTCACGCCCATCTGCCCGACTATGAGACCTTTGCCGCCTATGAGGCCAATGGCGGCTACGCCAAGCTGAAAGAGCTGCGCGACGGTGGTGACTGGGAGAAGGTGCAGGAAGACATCCTGTCCTCGGGCCTGCGCGGCCTGGGTGGTGCTGGCTTCCCATCCGGCAAAAAGTGGGGCTTTGTTCGAATGAACGAGGGCACACGCTATCTGGCCGTGAACGGCGACGAGGGCGAACCCGGCACCTTCAAGGACCGCTACTATCTGGAGCGTGCGCCGCATGTCTTTCTTGAGGGCATGCTGATCGCCGCCTGGGCGGTCGAGGCCGAGACCTGCTTTATCTACATGCGCGACGAGTATCCGGCGGTACTGGAAATCCTGGCCCGCGAGATTGCCGCGCTGGAACAGGCCGGGATCGTCGAAACAGGCTATATCGATCTTCGCCGCGGTGCTGGCGCATACATCTGCGGTGAAGAATCCGCGATGATCGAGTCGATTGAGGGCAAGAAGGGCCTGCCGCGTCACCGTCCTCCGTTCGTGGCGCAGGTTGGGGTCTTTAACCGCCCAACGCTCGTGCACAATGTTGAGACGCTCTATTGGGTCTCGAAGATCTGCCGCGAGGGGCCGCAGATTCTGAATTCAGTTGAAAAGAATGGCCGCAAGGGCTTGCGCAGCTATTCGGTCTCGGGCCGGGTTGCGAAGCCGGGTGTTTACCTGCTGCCCGCGGGTTCGACCATTCTTGACGTGATTGATGCCGCCGGCGGCATGGCCGAAGGTCATGCGTTCAAGGCGTATCAACCGGGCGGGCCGTCGTCAGGTCTTCTCCCCTCCAGTATCGACGACGTCCCGCTCGACTTTGACACACTGCAGCCGCTGGGCACCTTCATCGGGTCTGCCGCTGTGGTGGTTCTGTCCGATCAGGACACTGCGCGCGATGCGGCACTGAACATGCTGCGGTTTTTCGAAGACGAAAGCTGCGGTCAGTGTACGCCCTGCCGGGCCGGCTGTGAAAAGGCGGTGAAGTTGATGCAGGCCGACAAGTGGGATCAGGACCTGCTCGAAGATCTGTGCCAGGTCATGGGCGACGCGTCCATCTGCGGTCTGGGGCAAGCGGCCCCGAACCCGATCCGCCTGGTCATGAAACATTTCGCTGACGAAATCTGAGGGAGACAGAGCCATGCTTGATGCAAGCCCAAACAAGACCGTCACCTTCAACCTGAACGGCGAAGACGTCACCGTGCCCGAGGGCTGGACCATCTGGGAAGCCGCCAAGGGGCAGGGATTCACTATCCCGCACCTGTGCCACAAGCCGCAGCCAGGCTATCGTCCGGACGGCAACTGCCGCGCCTGTATGGTCGAGGTGGAAGGCGAGCGCACTCTGGTCGCCTCGTGCATCCGTCCCGCAGCGGACGGTATGGTGGTCAAGACCGACAGCGAACGTGCCGAGAAGTCACGCGCCATGGTCATGGAACTGCTGGTGGCCGACCAGCCCGAGGAAGCGCACGATACCTCCAGCCATTTCTGGGACATGGCCAAGCTGAACGATGTCAGCGACAGCCGTTTCCCTGCGAAAGAGGCCGAGAAAATCCCGCTGCTGGATGACAGCCACGTTGCGATGCGCGTCAATCTGGACGCCTGCATCAACTGCAACCTCTGCGTCCGGGCCTGTCGCGAAGTGCAGGTGAATGACGTGATCGGCATGGCCGGTCGTGGCCATACGGCGCAGGTAGTGTTCGATCAGAACGACCCGATGGGCGCGTCGACCTGTGTGGCGTGTGGCGAATGCGTTCAGGCCTGCCCAACCGGGGCGCTGATGCCCGCGACCGTGCTGGACGATCAGCAGCACGGCGACAGTAAAGACTACGATAGCGAAACCGAAAGCGTCTGCCCGTTCTGCGGTGTGGGCTGTAAAGTCTCGCTGAAGGTCAAGGACGGTAAGGTCAAGTATGTCGAGGGCATCAACGGCCCGGCAAACGAAGGCCGTTTGTGCGTCAAAGGGCGGTTCGGCTTTGACTACATCCACCACCCGCACCGTCTGACCAAGCCGCTGATCCGCCGCGAAGACGCCCCCGAGAAGGGCCTGAACGTCGATCCCGGCGATCTAAGTACCCATTTCCGCGAAGCGACTTGGGAAGAGGCGATGGATCTTGCCGCCACCAAGTTGAAGGCGCTTCGCGACGAAGACCCGCGCAGCGTTGCAGGCTTTGGTTCGGCCAAATGCACCAATGAAGAAGCCTATCTGTTCCAGAAATTCATCCGCCAGGGTTTCAAACACAACAACGTCGACCACTGCACCCGATTGTGCCACGCGTCCTCCGTTGCGGCGCTGATCGAGAATGTTGGTTCAGGTGCTGTGACCGCGACCTTCAACGAGATCGAAAACGCGGATGTGGCGATCATCATCGGTTCGAACCCGATCGAGAACCACCCGGTTGCGGCAACCTACTTCAAGCAGTTCGCCAAGCGCGGCGGCAAGCTGATCGTGATGGACCCGCGCGGCGTTGGTATGCGCAAGTTCGCAGACGAAATGCTGCAGTTCCGTCCGGGTGCTGATGTTTCGATGCTGAACGCGATCATGAACGTGATCGTCGAGGAAGAGCTGTATGACAGCCAGTACATCCACCGCTGGACCGAGAACTGGGAAGCCGAGAAAGAGCATTTGCGCCAGTTCACGCCCGAGGCGATGTCGCCGATTTGCGGCATCGAGCCCGATCAGCTGCGCCGTGTCGCGCGCACCTTTGCGCAGGCCAAGGCCGGCCTGATCTTCTGGGGCATGGGCGTCAGCCAGCACATCCACGGCACAGACAACTCTCGCTGCCTGATCTCGTTGGCTCTGATGACCGGCAACGTCGGTAAACCCGGCGCGGGTCTGCACCCGCTGCGCGGTCAGAACAACGTGCAGGGTGCATCCGATGCGGGCCTGATCCCGATGTTCCTGCCGGATTACCAGACCGTGACGGACGATGGCATTCGCGCCAAGTTCAACGAGGTCTGGAACTCGGACGACTTCTCGAACGAGAAGGGCCTGACCGTTACCGAGATCATCGACCAGATTTATGCGCGCAACATCAAGGGCATGTATATTCTGGGCGAAAACCCGGCCATGTCCGACCCGGATGTGAATCACGCGCGTGACGCGCTGGCCAAGCTGGACCTGATGATCGTGCAGGACATCTTCCTGACCGAAACGGCGAACTATGCTGACATCATCCTGCCCGCCTCGGCGCTGTATGAAAAGAACGGCACTGTGTCGAACACCAACCGTCAGGTGCAGCGGGTGCGGCCTGCTGTGACACCTCCGGGCGAGGCGCGCGAGGACTGGAAGATCACCGTCGATCTGGCGCAGCGGATCGGGCTGAACTGGGATTACACGGACGTGTCTCAGGTGTTCCATGAAATGAAGCTGACCATGGCGTCGCTTGACAACATCACGTGGGAGAGGCTTGAGACCGAAACCATCACCTATCCGTCGCTCAGCGAGACCGATCCGGGGCAGGCGATTGTGTTCGGTGACGGATTCCCGCGCGCGGATGGCCGAGCCCGGTTCACTCCGGCCAGCGTCATCCCGCCGGATGAAGCGCCGGATGACGAGTACCCGATGATCGCCACCACCGGCCGTCAGTTGGAACACTGGCACACCGGGTCGATGACCCGCCGTTCTAATGTTCTCGACGCTGTTGAGCCGGAAGCGAACTGTTCGATGAACCCCCGCACGCTCAAGCTGATGGGGATCGAACCGGGTGAGATGATCCGGCTGACCACCCGGCGCGGGACGATAGACATCATGGTTCGAGCCGATCGGGCGATCGCTGAAGACATGGTCTTCATTCCGTTTGCCTATGTCGAAGCGGCGGCGAACATTCTGACCAACTCGGCGATCGACCCCTATGGGAAAATCCCCGAGTTTAAATTCTCGGCCATTCGCGTTGAAAAGATCGGGGATGCCATCGCAGCGGAGTAGGCGCCGCGCACGACAAAAATTCAGGGGCGGTTCTGATCAGAGCCGCCCTTTCGCGTTTCACACCATCCTGTGCCGGTCATGCCTGTCCAAAACTGTGCAGCGTCAGTTGCGCCTCAACGCGCCGCATTCGCCAGAGAGCTAGGCAGGCAGACAAAAAACGCGCTTTGGTACAGGACAAAACAATCTTACACACCTGTCCCGATGGTTCTGGAACCGCAACTGGCCCTAGTAGTCGCGTTCGAAAAAGACACCCAAACCTGTTTCACCACGCCCGTCGACCGTGCCACGCACGGTGAAACTGTCGGTGACATCCAGATTCAGGTTCACTTCGGTGTCGCCTTCAGTGTTGACCGTGAAATCAGTGTAGAGGTTGTCGCTCAGATAAGCACCTGCGCCCAGACGGCCCGCACCGCCCTCCGAGGCGCCAATATCGACGGTATCCACGCCCGTCGCATCGCGCAGCCCTTTGGTTGCGTCCCCGCCTGCACCGCTGAGTTGCGCCAGCGACGCCGCCATTTGCGCGATCACAAAGGGTGAAAGTTCGGAAAAGCGATTACCGAACAACAATATCGCCAGGGCCTCTTCCGCAGGGCGTTCAGGGTCGGAAAATATGTCGACCTGAGGCGCATCCAATGGCCCCGCAATTTCAATCGTGGAGGTGCCGTCCGATGTGCTGGTTGAGGATTCGAACTCGATATAGGGTGTCAGATCGCCCTGAAGTGTCACGACACCCTTGGTCAGCGCCAGCCTGCGCCCCAGAATGTCGAAGTTGCCCCGGATCAGCTCAATCTGACCGGACGGCACGATGGATGCCGTGGTTCCACCGATATTGATTCTGCCCCCAAGTTCAGCGTTTACACCGCGGCCGCGCACAAACACGGCTTTGGGGGCCAGCAGGCTGACGTCCAGCGCAATCCGGGAATCGCTTTTGGCTTTGTCCCCGGTCACGACTAGCTGCGCGCGTTCCCGGGTCAGGAAACCGGCCGCGCTTTCGTTCACATGCGTGATGTTGGGGATGGGTGCCGCGCCCACCGCGCCGGATGCTGCGGCGAGGTTGATGTTGGTCTCGTCGAATGTGATCTGCCCGGCGATCGAGCTGTTGCCCGCCAAAGCGCCGGTCATGGCGATCTGGCCGTTCAGCGTCGTTTCATATAGCAGCCTGTCAGTCAGCACGAGGCTGTTGAGAACGGTCGTGATGTTGGCATTGAAGGGTGGCGTCAGGTCTATTGGGCCGTTGACCGTAAAGGACCCGCCAGCCTGCATCCCGCCGTTCAGCGCGACGGTAGCGCGGCTTTGCGCCAGGTCGACCGAACCGCTGATCCCCGTCACGGTCTGTCCAGCCGCGGGAATGGCCAGAGCTGTACCGGAGGTTGTAACCGTTCCGCTTAAGGCCGCCAGTGACGGCGCGCCGTTCAAAGCAAGATCAAACCGCGCCTGACCATCGATCTTGTTGGGTGTGATAAACACATTGGCGATGCCCAGGTTCAAACCACCTTGCGCGGTCAGGTCGGCCTGACCGGTGGTCTCGCTAAATGTCCCCGAGACATCGCCGCTGATTTCCGCAGGTCCATCGGCCTTGGCGCTGACGGTCCAGACGCCGTTGTCGCGTTTTGCCGTACCCTTGGCCGCAATAGTCCCCGGAAACTCGGGCACAAACCGCTCGATTTTGTTGAATCGCGCGTCAAATTCCAGATCGGCGTTTCCGTCCAGTCCAACATTGCCGTCCAGACTGGCATAGGAGCTGTCAGGGCCTTGCAGGCTGACGGTGCCTTCCAGACCTGATCCATCGGGTGCTACATTGCCGGTCAGGGTCAAAGGACCGGAAAGGGTATTCGCCAACCTGGCCAGATCATCCAGTCTGACGTTGAAGGTCAGCCCCCCGTTTTCGCGGTTTAGTTCACCGGACGCGTCCGCGGACAAGGCCGTTCCCTGCAGACGGAATGCCCGGATATCGACGGTTTCCTCGGTTTTCTCGGCGTCCACCGTCAAAGTCGTGCGGCCCTGAATCAGTTTGTCCAGCGCTTCGATGCCGGTCTGGATGTCGCGTGCATCCAGATCGCCCTTGATGTCAAAAGTCCGGTTGGCCAGCGCGGCGGTCCCATTGGCGTCGGCCCGCACCGAACCCGCCAGATCGCGTTTGGCCAGGCCGGAGAACAGCGACAGATCCGGCGCGTTCAATTGCGCCTGTCCGTCAACGGACAGATCCCCTGTCGGATCCTGCACAATCGCCGAGACCTGCGCGTTCAGTGCGGTGCCGTTTACCGTGGCGTTACGGATATCAATTTTGTCGGCGGTCCGGGCGCCATCCCACTCAATAGTGGTCCGACCGGTCAAAAGCGGGTCGATGTCCGAAAGTCCGGTTGTGATGTCTTGTCCGATTACGCTGGCCGTTCCGTCAAACTCCAGCGTTTGCGCGGTTCCCTGACCGTCGAGGGTGGCCTGAACTGCGCCGCTCAGTTCGCGCTTTGCCAGACCCGAAAAGACGGAAAGATCCTGCGCGTTGACGCTGGCCTGACCGTCGATGGTCAGGTTTCCGTTCGGTGTCGTGACCTCACCGCTCGCAGCCGCCTGCAAGGTTTCGCCGTTTACTGTGAGGTCACGGATGGTGACGCCGTCCGTGTCGCGCTTTGCATCCACCAGAATGGTCGTTTCGCCGGCAATCACCGGATCGATATCGTCCCGGCCCGTCAACAGATCGCGGGCCTCGACGTTCAGCTTGCCGTCAAAGCTGCCTTCCAGCGGTGATCCGTTTCCCTCGACCCGGGCCGAGACCTGTCCGCCCAGATCAAGCTTGGCCAGTTCCGAGAACCGGGACAGGTCCGTTGCGTCCAGGGTCGCCGTTCCGTCAATCGTCAGACCGCCGGCCAAACCGCTTATCAATGCGTCTGCCCCAAGCGTATAGTCTGAACCCACCAGTTCCACACCCGACAGGGTCAACGACTGATCGCTGCCGTAGCTGAACAATCCGTCCAGTGTGATGCGATCGCCCAGTGCCGCGTTCAGCCCGGCATCGGCCAGATCGATCCCGTCCAGCGCGGCTTGAATGTCACCTTCGAATTGTAAGGATGCACCTTGTTCCAGTGTTCCCTGGCCGGTGATCTGTGCCCGCTGCAACCCGATTTGCGGCGATTTGAAAGCGTTGGTTGTCAGGCTCAAATCCCAGAGGTTGCCGTTCTTCTGATCGAACAGCGCTGAAATCTGAGCCGCTTCGATAGATGTTTGACCGCCTGAGACTGGCAGCACGACAGTTTCGCCATCCGGTGGAGTTATCCGCCCTTGCAGGGCCGCCAGTTGCAGTACACCGCCAGGGGCAAGCTGCAGCTCTCCCTTCAGCTTCAGCGCCTGCGAGGAAAACTCGAGATCGGAAATGTCCAGCGCGCCGTCCGGCTGCGTCCGGCCATCGACAAACAGACGCGTGTCAGGGCCAAAGAACGTGTCCATGTTTTGCGCCAGAAATGGCGTCAGGTCGCCTTTCAGATCGGTTGTAAAGGCGATGCCGTCACTTGACGCGCCACCTGCCTCCGTGGCCGACCGCAACCGGACCTGTCCTGCGACACGCTGCTGGTTGTCACTGCTCAGGCCGATATCCGCTGTGAAATCCGTAAGGGGACCTGACCCGGTGGCGGTCAGACCGATCGGTGGGCTGTCGGGTATCTTCAGCGCCGTCGAGATCAGCCCGCCCGAATCCTCGACCACTTTCAGGTCCAGACGGATTTCACTGCTCGCGTTCTCAAACCCGGCGGACAGGCTGATCTGGTCGCCGGCCTGGTCCAGTCGCGTGACATCCAGTTTGGTATCCAGCGTGCCGTCTGCCAGCGACAGATTTCCGTTCACGGCGAGCTCGGCCGCGACCCCGATCAGGGGTTGGCCCAGCGACAGCTCGTCTACCCGGATTTCGCTGATTTGGATGGCAACGGGCAATTCAGGCAGCTGAAACGGCTTGGTTTCAGCCGAAGGCGCGGGGGTGTCCTTGGTGGTTGCCCCAGGCGCGCGGGCGATGTCGATTTCCTGCGCAGTCAGGGCGTTGACCGAAAAACGGCCGCGGATCAATGCAAGCCGGTTCCAGTCCAGCACTGCATCCTTGATGGTCAGCCAGACGCCTTCGTCATCGGCCACGGTGATTTCTTCGATGGTCGCCCGTGAACTCAGCGCGCCCTGAAGGCCCTTGACCCGGACGTTCTGGTCGTCGCCGGACAAGGTGTCCTGCAGGAAATTCTCCAGCATGCTGCCGCCGCCATCTTCCTGCGCGGTCACGGGCGATGTGATCAGCACCGCGCCGATCAGCACCGGATATGAAAGCCGCCGGATCAAAATGCCTGTCCAATCCCGATATAGAACTGCAACCCGCTGCCGGTGTCGCCCTGAACCGGCCATGCCAGATCAACGCGCAACGGGCCGAACCCACCTAGATCGTATCTGGCACCGATACCGGCACCGGCATGATACTCGGCACCGCTGCCGATGAAGGATGACGTGTCGACCGTGCCATAGTCGTAGAACCCGACCAGAGACAGTGAGTCGGTGACCTTGCCGCGTACCTCTCCGGACAGGCCGAGAAAGGACTTGCCGCCCGCCACGCCGGTTCCCACCGGGATGCCGAGGCTTTCAAAAGGTTGTCCGCGCACGGTTCCCGCGCCGCCCGAGAAGAACAGAAAATCCGGTGTCACCCCGTCCGGTGACGGCCCCAGAACCGACCCCAGCTGCACGCGGCCGGCCAGCACCAGCCTGCCGCCGGTTCCGAAACTGGTATAGCCGCGCCCGTCCACAAAAATGCGCAGGCCGGACTCGGTCTCGGACAGTCCGGCAAAAGGCATGGCATTCGCATCAAGATAGAACCCCCGCGTGGCGCTGACCTTGCTGTCGCGCTGGTCCCATTCCGACCGGAAGGGGAGGATGAAATACCTGAATTTGCGCCCGGAGCCGTAGGCATCATCCGCATCCGAATACTGGAACCCTGCTGATGCCTCGGCATAAAGCTGGTCCGAGAAGGTGCGCCTCGCACCATATGCCACTGAGGCCACGGTAACGTTGTAGTTTTCGGTGTCGCGCCGCTCCAGCAGGGCGCTCCAAAAGGTGCTGTCGTCGGGGCCCAGCCTGTCTGGCTGATCCAGTCGCAGGCCAATCCGCCCATCGATATTCTCGGCCCCGCCAATGTTGCGGATCGCGGCCTCGAACCTCAGCCGCTGCGCGCGCCTGAACACATTTCGATGGGTCCATGTCGCGGTCAGATCAAGACCATCGCGCGAGGCAAGCTCGCCCCCGAGTGTTATGCGACGCGGGGGCAGATCCTCGAACGTGGCATCAAAATCCAGCGAGCCATCAGGGTTGGGTTTTTCCCGCTCCTTGATCGAGACAACATTGAACGTCCCGGTGCGGCGCAGACGGGTTCCGACTTTCTGAACTTTTTGCGGGGAGTAGACTTCGCCCGTGGGAAATCCAGCGATCTTTTCTATCGATCTGTGCCGCACGGTGGTGTCGCCGTCGATGAACATCCTTCCGAATGTCAGGCGCGGGCCGGGCGCCAGATCGATCTCGGCATCCAGCTTGGATTGTTTGTGCCGGGCGACGACCTTTTGTCCAGCAACGTCCGCCTTTGCGTGCCCAGCGTCTTTCCATGCCTGAACACCTGTGGACGTGGCCTGCTGGATCGCGCCTGTTGTCGCACGTTTGCCGGTGGCAAATTCCTGGGGCAATACGGTCAGCGGGGCCAACGGCTGCACAAGCGCTGTTCCGAATGTAAAGACCGGGCCCGTGTTCACAGTGATGACAGCGCGCTTGATCTGGCTTGGAACGCTCAGCGAACTGAGATCGGCCGCTTCCTGTCCATCCAGTTTGATGCTGACGACCGGGCTGAAATACCCCTCGTCATACAGGATCTGGACGATGGTGCGGTAATCCGAAAGAGCCGCGGACAGAATTTCCAGCGGAGTGTCCAGCCCGCGCGATTTGGCTGTTGTTACCGAAGAGTTTTCCTTGAGGCGGTCCACCACTTCTTTCGGCGCTCCGGGCGCCGTCAACGTGGTTTCCAGCGCCGCCAATGTGGTCGGCGCGATGGCCACGACAACGCCAAACAGCCAGCACTTAAGAATGGCGCGCGGCCTTCTTCCCTGCATCAAATGGCTCCAACTGCCCCAACTCGAAATCACTTTGGCCGCCTTGTACGGTTCGGCGGCTGTTCGACTTCATGTTAGACCATCTGATGGGGTGCAGGAAAAGGGAAATGACGTGCGAATTGCGATTTGTGGCAATCTTTTGTGGGGTCAAAGACCCGCATTGCGGAACCAGCGGATCAGGGCGTCGCGGTCCTCGGGCTCCATGAAGGTGACATTTGCAGGCGGCATCGCATGACTGACGCCTGCCTGCAGATAGATCTGCTTTGCGTTTCTTGCGATGTCGCCTTCGGTTTCCAATAGCACGCCCTTGGGTGCCCACAGGATACCCTCCCAGACCGGTTCGCGAGCGTGGCACATGGAGCAGCGGCCCAGCACGATGTCATGCGCCTCTTCGAACCCGTCTGCGGCGGCGAATTTTTGTTCATAAGGCGTCAGCGGCTGCGCTTCGGCCTCTTCCAGCGGCTTGTACATCGGCGCGGTCGACAGCCACATGATGGCGATGAACAGCAGGGCGGTGACCAGCCAGGTCCAGGTCGGATTACCGGCACGGGCATGGCGGGTGTTGAAATAGTGCCGGATGGTGACACCCATCAGAAAGACCAGCGCCGCGATGATCCAGTTGTATTCGGTCGCAAAGGCCAGCGGATAGTGATTCGACAGCATCAGGAACACGACCGGCAGCGTCAGGTAGTTGTTGTGCGTGGACCGCAGCTTGGCGATTTTGCCGTATTTCGGGTCCGGTGTGCGCCCGTTCTTCAGGTCATCCACCACGATGCGCTGGTTGGGCATGATTATGAAGAACACGTTCGCCGTCATGATTGTGGCCGTGAAGGCCCCCAGATGCAGCATCATTGCACGGCCGGTGAAGATCTGGTTGTACCCCCAACCCATTGCCACCAGCAGCACGAACAGCAGTACCATCAAAAGGGTGGGGCGTTCGCCAAGACCTGATTTGCACAGGTAGTCATAGGCCAGCCAGCCCACGGTCAGCGAGGCGGCCGAGATCAAAATCCCCTGCCACAGCGCCAGATCGGCCTTTTGCGCGTCGATCAGATACAACTCGCCGCCGACCCAATAGACGATCATCAAAAGCGCCGCCCCGCTGAGCCAGGTCGCATAGCTTTCCCATTTGAACCAGGTCAGGTGGTCCGGCATCCGCTCGGGCGCGACCAGGTATTTCTGAATGTGGTAGAAGCCACCACCATGCACCTGCCATTCCTCGCCATCGGCGGGGCCGGGGATGTCGCGGTTCAGCCCAAGATCCAACGCTATGAAATAAAAGGATGATCCGATCCACGCGATGGCAGTGATCACGTGCAGCCAGCGCACAGCAAAGGCTATCCAGTCCCAGAACACGGCGAGGTCATACATGCAAGAAGTCTCCGATTGCTTGCCGTCACACTAGGCAAAAGGGATTTTCTTCGGTATTCCCGTATATTGTCAAACTGTATCAAAAAAATCGATAAGATGTCCTATCTCGAGAACATCCGTACCTTTGTCCGTGTCTATGATCTGGGCAGCATGTCCGCTGCGGGTCGAGACCTGCGGATCTCCCCTGCCGTAACCTCGGCCCGGATTTCGCAGCTTGAGGATCATCTGGGCGTGCGTCTGTTTCAACGCACCACGCGAAACCTCAGTCCGACCGAACAGGGTCGCGCCTTTTATCCCGGTGCGGTCGCGGTTCTGGATGCGGTGGATGAGGCCGAGGCGCAGGTTGTCCATCTGACCGAAGCGCCAAGGGGATCGCTATTCGTTGCGGCGCCGTTGGGGGTTGGCCGCCGGTTGCTGGCTCCGCATGTGCCTGATTTTCTGTCTGAATACCCGGAGATTGACGTGCGCCTGCGGCTGACGGACAGGTCGGTTGATCTGACCACCGAGGGCCTGGATCTGGCATTTTTCATTGGCCAGCCAGAGGACAGCACCCTGCGGATCAGAAAGATCGCGGATTGCCAGCGGGTTCTATGCGCCGCGCCGGATTACGTGGAACGCAGGGGCATGCCGCAGACCGGCGCGGACCTGGTTTCGGACAAGCATGAATGTCTGAACCTTCGTTTCCCCGGCGCGACAGAGTTCCAATGGCTGCTGGAAACACCCGAGGGCCCGAAGCGATACGCTGTATCAGGTCGCTTCGAATGCGATGACGGCGATGTTTTGACCGATTGGGCGTTGTCCGGGCAGGGGATTGCGATGAAACCCGCCTTTGAAGTGGCGGAGCATCTGAAAGCGGGCCGTTTGGTGGCCGTTGCGACGCAGACGCCGCCGGTGCCTGTGCAGATGGCATGCCTCTATACCCATCGCCGCCATCAGGACCCCAAGGCGCGGTTGTTTATGGATTTCATGATCTCGCGTATCGGTAAGGTCGTGCGCAGCTCGCAAGCGAAGGGTTGAGCCGAAGCTCCCGCCGCCGTTTGCGCCTTGCAGGCGCGGCACAGCGTTGGGCCCGGCGCCGCGGCAAGGCCGCGGCGCGGTTGCGACCCCTATCAAGTCGGGTAACAGTTTTTCAGGGCTAATCCGCGCTGCACCTGCAAGGGGCAGTGCCCGGCCCAACGGAAGACGGCCCTGAAAGGGTCGACGACGGCTGGGAGGCGCGCGGAAAGCGGTCAGCTTCCCCGGTAGGTCGAATACCCGTAGGGGGAAAGCAGCAGCGGTACGTGATAATGTGCCTCGGCATCGGACATGCCGAACCGAATGGGAACCTGGTCCAGAAACAGCGGATCCTCTGCCGCCTGCCCGGTTGCGCGCAGGTAGTCACCGGCAAAAAAGATCAGCTCGTAAGTTCCGGTTTCAAAGTCTTCCTGCGGCAGGATGGGGCTGTTGGTGCGCCCGTCGGAATTTGTCTCCATCTCGACCAGTTTGCGATGGGAGTTTCCCGACACCTGATACAGTGCAATTTTCAGACCTTCCGCCGGGCACCCGCGCGCCGTGTCCAGAACATGGGTTGTCAGGTAGCCTGCCACAGTGATCTCCTTTGACTGTTTCATCGGGTTTGCCACAGTGTGGCGCAAACATCAAAATGGTGGAAATGCCGAAACAACCGGAAACAGCGTTCGGATTGATTTGATAATCGGATACGAATTTTTAGGCTATTGCATTAATCAGGAAGTTAAACCCGGAACGGAAGACGACATGCAGCCCCCTCGTTACCCCCGCGATATGATCGGATACGGAGCCACCCCGCCCAATGCCAATTGGCCCGGTGGTGCAAGGATCGCGGTGCAGATTGTGCTCAACTACGAAGAGGGCGGCGAGAACTGCGTATTGCACGGCGACAGCGCGTCCGAGGCCTTCCTGTCCGAGATCGTCGGCGCTGCGCAATGGCCAGGGCAACGTCACTGGAACATGGAATCGATCTATGAATACGGATCACGGGCCGGGTTCTGGCGCTTGCACCGATTGATGAAAGATTTGCCGATCACGGTTTACGGGGTCGCCACCGCACTGGCCCGCTCACCCGATCAGGTGGCCGCGATGAAGTCGGCCGGGTGGGAAATCGCGAGCCACGGATTGAAATGGGTGGAACACAAGGACATGCCCGAGGCCGAGGAACGGGCCCAGATTGCCGAAGCCGTGCGCCTGCATACCGAAGTCGTGGGCGAGCGCCCGCGCGGCTGGTACACCGGTCGGTGTTCGGAAAACACAGTTAGGCTGGCGGCAGAAGAAGGCGTGATGGCCTATGTCGCGGATACCTATGCCGATGACCTGCCGTACTGGGTTCGGTTCGGTGATCGGCATCAGTTGATTGTGCCTTACACTCTGGACTGCAACGATATGCGCTTTGCAACGCCGCAAGGGTTCAATTCAGGCGACCAGTTCTTCTCCTACCTCAAGGACAGCTTTGATGCGCTCTACGCCGAAGGCGGGGCCGGGGCGCCAAAAATGCTGTCGATTGGCCTGCATTGCCGGTTGATCGGGCGTCCGGGTCGGGTGATGGCCCTTAAACGGTTCCTGGATTACGCGCGCGGGTTTTCGGATGTGTGGTTCGCCACGCGCCTGCAGATCGCAGAACACTGGGCCGCGCATTACCCACCCATACCGCGCGCAAGGCCGACCGAGTTGAGCCGGGAGGACTTTGTGGCCAGCTATGGCGGCATTTTCGAACACTCAGCCTGGATCGCCGAGCGCGCTTTTGATCTGGAACTGGGTCCGGCGCATGACACGGCGGGCGGCCTGCACAATGCCCTGGCCCGCATGTTCCGCTCGGCCACTGAAACGGAAAGGCTTGGCGTGCTGACAGCGCATCCCGATCTCGCGGGCAAGCTTGCGCAGGCCAAGCGTCTGACCCAGGAAAGCACGACCGAGCAGGCCTCGGCCGGGCTGGATGCGTTGACCGACGATGAACGTGCGACTTTCACGGATCTGAATCAGACCTACACGGACAAATTCGGATTTCCGTTCATCATCGCGGTTCGGGATCACGACAAGGCATCGATTCTGGAAGCGTTCAAACGGCGGATCGGGCAGGACCGGGACACTGAATTTGCGGAAGCCTGTCGACAAGTCGAACGGATCGCCGAATTCCGCCTGCGGGATGTGCTGCCGTCATGAGCAATCGGATCAGTGTTCAGCCGCTGACCGCTGATGCGTTTGCCCCATACGGCGATGTGATCGACGTTGCGGGTGAGCCGGACAAGATCATAAATCAGGGCCAATGTGGTCGGTATCATGACCGGGCAACTCTGGATTTTGCCGCAGGGCGCGCCGGGATCAGCCTGTTTAACGCCAATCCACGGGCACTGCCCTATACGTTCGACATGGTCGAACGGCACCCCGAGGGCAGTCAGGCCTTTATCCCGATGACCCGCCAGCCCTTTCTGGTGATCGTCGCGCCGGACGCGGATGGCAAGCCCGGGCGACCGCTGGCTTTTGTGACCCGGCCGGGGCAGGCGGTGAATTACCATCGCGGCACCTGGCACGGGGTCCTGACGCCGCTCCACGCCCCCGGCCTGTTTGCCGTCGTCGACAGGATCGGCGCAGGCGCAAATCTTGAAGAATTCTGGTTCGACACGCCCTATCAGGTCGTGCCGTAGCCAGTTGAAGCCGCAGGATAAGCGGTAAGACCCCCATGAAATCTGACAGGGAGGACAGTACTCATGGCCGACACTTCGATCGGTACGCCCGAACAGCTTCGGGATCCGAACTATACACCCGCATTACACAAGGCGGTTCCCCTTGGGATACAGCACGTTCTGGCGATGTTCGTGTCCAATGTGACGCCCGCGATCATCGTCGCGGGCGCGGCGGGATTCGGATTTGGATCAAACTCGCCCGATTTCCCGGAGCTACTTTATCTGATCCAGATGTCCATGCTGTTTGCCGGGGTCGCAACCCTGCTGCAGACGGTGACACTTGGTCCGGTCGGGGCGGCCTTGCCCATCGTTCAGGGAACAAGCTTTGCCTTTCTGCCCATCATGATCCCGCTTGTGGCCGGTAAGGGCGTCGATGGGCTGGCTGCCCTGTTCGGCGGCGTTCTGATCGGTGGCCTGTTTCACGCCAGCCTCGGGGCGGTGATCGGCAAGATCCGGTTTGCGCTGCCGCCTCTGGTGACGGGGCTGGTCGTAACCATGATCGGTCTGGCGCTGGTCAAGGTAGGTATTCAATACGCGGCTGGCGGCGTTCCGGCGATTGGCACGCCGGAGTACGGCTCGGCCCTGAACTGGTCGGCGGCTCTGGTCGTGATCTTCGTGACCCTTGCGCTCAAGTTCTTTACGCGCGGGATGCTGTCGGTTTCGGCGGTGCTGATCGGTCTGGCTGCCGGCTACGTATACGCGCTGATGGTTGGCATGGTGACATTTGAGGCAATCGGTTCAAGCTGGAGCCGCGCCTCGGCCTTCGCATTGCCGATGCCGTTCAAATACGGGTTCGAGTTTTCGTTCGCTGCCGTGATCGGGTTCTGTCTGATGGCCTTTGTTTCGGCCATCGAAACCGTGGGCGATGTGTCCGGTGTGACCAAGGGCGGTGCCGGGCGTGAAGCCACCGACAAGGAGATTGCCGGTGCAACCTATGCGGATGGTTTTGGCTCGGCGGTTGCCGGAGTGTTCGGCGGACTGCCCAACACGTCGTTCAGCCAGAATGTCGGGCTGATCGCCATGACCGGCGTCATGAGCCGAAATGTCGTGACCATCGGTGCGCTGTTTCTGATCCTGTGCGGACTGGTCCCCAAAGTCGGGGCCATCATCCGCACCGTTCCGATCGAAGTGCTGGGCGGCGGTGTGATCGTCATGTTCGGGATGGTTGTGGCCGCCGGTATATCCATGTTGTCCGATGTGGACTGGAACCGGCGCAACATGGTGATCTTTGCCATCTCGTTGTCCATCGGGTTTGGGCTGCAATTGGAACCGGATGCGGTCCAGCACTTGCCGGAAACTTTGGGCATCTTGATGAAAAGTGGGCTTTTGCCTGCTGCGGTCATCGCAATTGCGCTGAATCTGATCCTGCCCGAAGAACTGGCGGAAGAGGCCACCGAAGAGGTGTCAGGCGGAATGGCCGGGCATGGCTCGGGCAGCTTGCCCCACGACTGA
The DNA here is from genome assembly GCF_056542605.1 of Ruegeria sp. AB8. NCBI lineage: Bacteria > Pseudomonadati > Pseudomonadota > Alphaproteobacteria > Rhodobacterales > Roseobacteraceae > Ruegeria > Ruegeria sp. AB8. Next base: position 108,719 of record NZ_JBQGAB010000009.1, on the reverse strand, counting down.
TCCGTGAATCGCAGCCCGCCGTTTGGCGGGCTGCGTCTTCAGCTTGCCGCCATCAGGCGCGCGACATCCAGCATTCGGGCCGAAAAGCCCCATTCGTTATCATACCAGCCAAACACCCGGACCTGTCTGTTTCCCACCATGCGAGTTTCAGGGCCCGCGATCACAAGCGACTCGGGTCGCGTGCGCAGATCGGATGAGACCAGAGGCAGGTCCGTCCAGCCCAAAACAGGCGAGTTTTCGGCCGCTGCGCGCAGCTTGGCGTCAATCACCTCGGGGCTCATCTCGTTTTCCAGGGTCACGATCAGGTCTACGGCCGAAACGCTGGCGGTGGGTACGCGCACCGCGGCGCCCGAGATGCGACCGGCCAAATGAGGCATGACTTCGTCAATCAGATGCGTGGCACTGGTTGTGGTTGGAACCATGGACAGCGCACCCGCACGCGAGCGCGCAAGATCGCCGCGCGGCGCGTCCACCATCGGCTGGCTGTTTGTGTAGCAATGGATCGTTGTCATATGGGCCGCGGTGATGCCGCCGATCCCATCCAATACCCGCACCAGCGGAGCCAGCCCGTTGGTGGTACAGGATGCGTTCGAAACGATCCGGGCATTGCCCAGTTGATCTTCGTTTGCGCCCAGTACGATGGTGACTTCGGTTGCGGGCGAGGGGCCCGAGATCAGCACCTTGCTGGCACCGGCAGTCAATCCTCGGCTGGCCACATCGGACGTGCGTGCGATACCTGTGCAGTCCAGCAGGACGTCGACCCCGGATAGATCCACACGGGTCAGATCCTCGCTGTGGGTCATCGGAACCCGGTGCCCGTCCACGATCAGGGTGTCACCTTCGGCCAGGACCGTTCCGGCGTAAGGGCCAAATGTACTGTCGTATTTGAACAGATAGGCGCAGGTCTCAAGCGGTGCGATATCGTTGATCAGCACCAGCTCGACATTGCTGTCTTCCGGCAAGGCCAGAACCTGCCGCAGAATTGTGCGGCCGATACGGCCGAATCCGTTGATCGCGAGTTTCATGGGCAAGCTATGGCAGGCTGACCGGGCGATCTCAATGCCCGTTTCGATACCGTTCTAACCGCAGGAGACCTGCGAGAAAAACTGGCCCGAGATGTTCTGATACATGCTTGAACGGATAACCTTGCAACCCGTGGCCTGCTGGATCGCCGCTATGGCTTGTATCGTCCGCAGGCGCGGCGGCGGACCGAAGGGGTTCAGATTGTTGTTGTCCCGTGTGGCGCGGTAAATGACCGGAGCGTCTGAAACCTGTGTCACAGCCCATGTACGGCTCATGACAAATACGGATTTGGTTTCTTCCCTGGCCGCAACAGGTGCGGCATCGAACGCCGTCAGGCCGATAACGGCCGCAAGCGCAAACATCGTTCCGCGAAAAAACATGGCGCAATCTCCAGTACTATAACCTGAGGATATTTCACCAGATTCAGACGCTTCTGTGAACCCCTGACAGGTAAATGGCCATTCTACCCGTTTAACGCCGCGACAGGTTCAGCGGCATGTGCCGGTTAACGTCCTTGTAAAGCAGATAGCGGAACCGCCCCGGGCCGCCTGCGTAACAGGCTTGCGGGCAGAAAGCGCGCAGCCACATGTAGTCTCCGGCCTCGACCTCGACCCAGTCTTGGTTGAGCCTGTAGACGGCCTTGCCCTCCAACACGTAAAGTCCGTGTTCCATCACGTGGGTTTCGGCAAAGGGGATCACGCCACCGGGTTCGAAGTTGACGATGTTGACATGCATGTCGTGGCGCAGATCCTGCGGGTCGGCAAAGCGGGTCGTCGACCAGCGCCCTTCGGTGCCGGGCATTTCGATGGGGGCCACGTCGCGTTCATTGGTGATGATTGGATCGGGCGCGGGCAGGCCGGGGACGGCCTCGTAAGCCTTGCGGACCCAGTGGAATCTTGTCACTTCATCTGCGCGGTTGTGCAGCGTCCAGTCCGAACCCGGCGGGATGTAGGCGTAGCCACCGGTTTCAAGGACATGAACATCGCCGCCAAGGGTCAGAGAGACTGTGCCCTCGACCACAAAGATCACTCCTTGGGCCTGCTCGTCGGTTTCGGGGCGATCAGATCCGCCGCCGGGCTGAACCTCCATAATGTACTGCGAAAAGGTCTCGGCAAATCCGCTGAGCGGGCGCGAGAGCACCCATAGACGCGTGCCCTCCCAGAATGGCAGGTAACTGGTGACGATGTCGCGCATGGTGCCCTTGGGGATCACCGCGTACGCGTCGGTGAACATGGCGCGGTCGGTCAGAATCTGATCCTGACCGGGATGCCCGCCGGATGGGGCGTAATAAGTCGGGTGTGCCATCGAATGCCTCTGGTTCGTATCGATCGCACTATGCTGGCAATAAACCGGCGGTCCTAGCGCCTGAGTTGCGATAGGTTTGTTCGGGATAATTTGAAGGTGCGCGCCGTGGGGGGCTTGGCCACGGACCAGCGCGGGTATAGTCTTGGGACTAAATCTATTTCAGAACGGTGAGGCGAATATGAAGCCCAGGAAATTGGCAACCTTCGCAGCGGTCATGAGTTTTGGTCTGGGCGTTGCCGCAGACGCCAAACCGCTGTCCCGCATCATATCGGAGATGGGGCTGACCCCTGCGGATTTTGAAGTGGTAAATGCAACGGCGGACCAGTTGCTGACCGGCAGCGCGCGGGCCGGAGATGAGCGCAGCTGGGTCAATGACGCCACGGGATCAAAGGGAACGATCCGGGTCCGGGATGTTCGCGGCAACTGCGTTCATCTGCAGCATTTCATTCAGCCCGAAGGCGCCGAGAGTTCGCGCGAGGTCAGAACGCGCAGATGCAAGGACGCCAGCGGCAACTGGATTCTGACGCCCTGACCATTTTGCGGTAGATCAGTAACCGCGCGCCCTGTCGACTTCGTGCAGCAGTGGCTGACCGCTGGTCAGGCGCCGGAAATTCTCGGCCACATCGGACAATGCGTTGCCCAGATGCCAGCCCGACACATGCGGGGTGATCGTCACTTGGGGATGCCGCCATAACGGGTTGTCCGAAGGCAGGGGTTCTTGCGAGGTGACGTCCAGAACTGCATGACCCGGTGTGCCGCGATCCAGCGCCGCCATCAGCGCGGTTTCGTCGATCAGATCACCGCGTCCGGCATTCAGCAACTGGCTTCCGGGCTTCATCGCACCCAGAAGCGTTTCATCGAACAATCCGATTGTCTGAGGTGTCGATGGCAGAATAGCACAGACATGATCGAACTGCCCCAGAAGGTCGGGCAGCATGTTTTCGCCATGCAGGCAGGTCACGCCCTCAATCTGCTTGGGCGAACGGCTCCATCCCATGACCTGGAACCCGACATCGCGCAGCATCCGGGCGGTTCGCGCACCGATATGGCCCAGCCCCAATACCCCGACCACCGTATCAGGGCTGAAGCCGGGCGCGCGCGGCGTCCATTCGGCTCGGCGCTGGGCGGCTTCATAGATTGCCATGTGCCGCTGCCGGCGCAACACATAGGCCAGAAACCACTCGGCTATGCCCTGCGCCGGTGCATCCGGTTTCAGGCGGGTGATGCGGACATGATCGGGCAGGCCAGGATTGCTGACGATTGTCTCGACCCCGGCTCCGAGTTTCTGCACGAGTTTCAAATTCGGATAGCGCGCCGGCTGATCCTGGCGCAGGCCGACAAGCGCGATCATCGTGATGTCTGCGGCATCGCCAATCGTATCCTGGGTGCGCACGTCCGCGTCCGGATGGTGTCGCCGGATTTCGCGCGCTATATCATCATCGCTGATCCAGTCGGACAATCCGGTTTCAACCAACAATGCCATTTCGCACCCCCATGTGTTTCGATTTGAACGAATGACGTTCCGTCACCCAACTGGACATCTTTCGGGCAGCTAAGTCATTCTCGGTCCAAAGGTAAAGCCCGGTCCGTCGTCGGATCGCGGAAACATGATCAACAAATGACCTGTGGGATCCGACACCGATGACTGCCATGCCCAGCCAAAAGGCTTTCTTTGACCTTGATCCGGATGGCGTGTTTGTCGGCAACGACCCGGCGCGCGGACCATGGTCCGCCGATCATTGTCATGCCGGCCCTGTTGCCGGCCTGATCGTCCGCGCGGCCGAGGCTGAAACAGGCCCCGAAAAGATGCTGACCCGGCTGACGGTGGATCTGATCCGGCCATTGCCGCTGGCGGGATTGCGGGTTGCCGCCGAGACCACCCGGCACACACGCACATTAGCGACAACACGGGTCACTGTGCATGATCTGGACAACACGCTGTGCGCGACGGCAACAACAATGCATCTTGTGCGCAAGGATCTGGGCAGGGTTCCCACGGCTGAGGTTCTCGCACCTGCATTTCATGATCTCGTGACCGGGGATTTTCCCTTGATGGAGTTGCGGCATGACCTGCACTGTTTTGCGCAGGCCGTGGACGTGGCCTATCCAAAAGGCGGCAATCAGGGCCTTGGTCCCAAGACGATCTGGTTGCGAACGCCGCATTTGCTTGGCACTGAACAGCCTTCGCCTGTTCAGTCGCTGTGTCCGCTGGCCGATTGCGGCAACGGTATCTCGTGCAACGTGCAACCGTCCGGCATGGGGTTTATGAACACGGACCTGACGCTGCACATCCACCGCGAACCTGTTTCGGACTGGTTGGCGGCCGAGTCGGTCTCGCACTGGCAGCCGAACGGAATCGGAATGTCGCAAGCGATCCTGTATGACACGCAGGGGCCAGTAGGTACGGCGTTGCAGACACTCGTTCTGCTTCCCCCGCGCTAGCGCAAGCGTCGGATGATGCGATCCACGTCGGAAGTGCATTGCCGCAATTGGTTTCGGCCCCTATGTTCTGGCCATGCGCTGGCTGATCACACTGTTAACCTGTTGCCTGCCGGTTTCGGCAATTCCGCACCCGCATGTCTATATCGACACCGGGCTGGAGTTCATTGTCGATGAGACGGGCCAATTGACTCATGTCCGCGTGACCTGGGTTTATGACGAATTCTATTCCCTTCTGGTTCTGGAAGACCTGAAACTCGATCAGGATGCAGACGGCGTGTTGTCCGAGGCCGAGCAGAAGGTTCTGACCGGTTTCGACATGCAATGGGTCGAAGGCTACAACGGCGATCTTGTCGTCACCGCAGGTGGAACGCCGGTTTCATTGACGGGGCCGTCAGAGCCGTCCGCGACCACCGAAGACGGGCGTATCGTGACAACTCATCTGCGCGAGGTCGAATCTGGCGGCGTATCGGCGGCTGACCTGTCCGCCAAACCTTTCGATGAAACCTTCTACACGGCTTACGAGGTCACGCGCCCGGTGACGATTTCCGGGCCGGATGGCTGCCACATCGATCGCCGGGAACCCGATATCGACGGACAACTGGCGCAGATGCAGGCCTTTCTGCTGACATTGGATGCAGATGTCGACCTAGAAGAAAACGATATCCCCCTTGTCGGGGAAAGCTTTGCGACCGAGATCCGCGTTTCATGTCCAAATTCCTGATCATTCCGGTCGCGCTGGCCTGTGCCTTGCTGTTGTGGTTCTGGGGCAGCGGCGGATTCGATCATCTTGCTGCCTGGGCTGCCGGTGAACAACGGGATTTCCAGAACCAGATCGCGCGTTCCCTGCGCGCCGCGCGCGCGGAACAGCCGGAAGCTGTCGCGACCCTGCTGACGGTTTGTTTCGCCTATGGGTTTTTCCACGCGATCGGCCCGGGACACGGCAAGGTTCTGATCGGCGGCTACGGGCTGGGCCGTCAGGTCGCTTTCTGGCGATTGTCGGCAATCAGTGTTCTGTCCAGCCTGGGGCAGGCGGTAACGGCTATCGTTCTGGTGTATGCCGGGGTGCTGGTGTTTCAGATGTCGCGCGAGTCTCTGATCGGGACAACAGAACAGGTGATGGCTCCGATCAGTTATGGGGCCATTGCGGCGATCGGGATGTGGCTTGTCCTGCGTGCGGTTCGCAGTTTTGCCCGACAGCATCGAAACTCACAGTCTTCCGCGCACCATCATCATGACCACCATCATCACCACCACCACGATCACGGGGAGTGTTCCGAGTGCGGTCACCGCCATGGCCCAAGCCCCGAAGAAGTGGCGAATGTTGGCAGCCTGCGTGAGGCATTGGTGCTGATCGCGGGGATTGCTGCGCGTCCCTGCACCGGCGCGCTGTTCGTACTGATCCTGACTTGGCAGATGGGTATCGCAATGGTCGGCATCGCCGGGGCATTTGCCATGGCGCTGGGCACTGCGACGGTCACAACCCTTGTGGGCTGGACATCGTTCGGCTTGCGCGGGGGGCTTCTGGCCTCGGCCTCGGCAACGCGGTTCGTTTCCGTGCTGGCCCCGACCATCGAACTGGTGGCGGGTCTCATCATTGCAGTGATCGCAAGCGGGTTACTGATGCGCGCGCTCTAAATCAATCGAACACCGGTTCAGGGTATCCGACCCGCGCCAGATAAAGCCCTTGCGGCGGGCAGACCGGGCCACAGGCAGCACGGTCAGCGGCCTGCAGCGCATCGCGCACATCTTCTGGTGTCCACGATCCCGCGCCGACCCGTTCCAGCGTGCCGACAAAGCTGCGTACCTGATTGTGCAGGAACGACCGCGCGCGCACGTGGAAGTGCACTTCGGGCCCTGAAAAGCCCTGAACCCGTTCAACCCGCAACTCATCCAGAGTTTTGACCGGGCTGGCCGCCTGACAGATCGACGAGCGGAAGGTTGTGAAATCATGCCGTCCGATCAGCATGTCCGCACCGGCCTGCATCGCGTCGACATCCAGTTGGTGGTTGATTTGCCAGACCTGCCCGCTGTCATGGGTGGCGGGGGCGCGGCGCATCAGGATGCGGAACAGGTATTGCCGTTCGAGTGCTGAAAACCGGGCATGCCAGTCGTCATCCACCCGCGCAGCCTGCACGATGGCCACGGGCTGAGGCTTGAGGTGATAGTTTAGCGCCTCGGACAGGCGAAACGGATCCCAGTCTTTCACCAGATCGCAATGCGCCACTTGTCCCAACGCATGAACGCCCGAGTCTGTCCGCCCGGCGGCGGCAATTGTGTGCTCACCCGGCTGGATACGCGACAGTGCGGTCTCGATTGCGCCCTGCACGGACGGCAGGTCCTTTTGCCGCTGCCATCCGGCAAACGATTCCCCCTGATATTCGACTTTCAGCGCGTATCTTGGCATGTGGCGCTGGTATCGCGCCGCGCCGGTCCGGGCAAGAGCCGGATTGGGAAAAGCTCTGGCAACCTCGGGGCTTGCTACCTATCTTGAGCAAAACAACCATGCGGGGCGGCGGATTGGTCATCTCATCACTGGCAGACAGTCTTGTGCGCGGTGTCGAATCCGTGGGCGACCGCGTGTCTGAAACCCTGTTCGAGCCTGTCATACGTCTGGGCGTCACCGGGCTGGCGCGGTCCGGCAAAACGGTGTTCATCACCTCGCTTGTGGCCAATCTTCTGGATCGGGGCCGCATGACTGGGCTGGTCGCCCAGCAGGAGGGGCGGATCAACGCCGCCTATCTGCAACCACAGCCTGATGACACGGTTCCCCGGTTCGACTTTGAATCTCATCTGTCCGACCTGACCGGCCGCGCGCCGCACTGGCCCGAGAGCACGCGCGCGGTGTCCGAACTGCGCCTGTCATTCAAGGCGCGCCCCGCCGGTTTGCTGGCCGGGTTGCAGGGGCCACGTACCGTTCACCTGGATATCGTGGACTATCCGGGGGAATGGCTGCTGGATCTGGCCCTGTTGGAGAAATCCTATGCGGAGTGGTCGCAGGGCACGCTGACTCGCATCGAAGACCGGTCCGAAGCAACAGATTTCCTGTCACGGATTGGGGCAACCGATCCCAATGACAACCACGATGAACCGACGGCTCAGGCGCTGGCAGCGGCGTTCACGGATTATCTGAATAGGGCGCGGGACAGTGGTTACTACGACTGTACACCGGGGCGATTCCTGTTGCCGGGCGACCTGGCCGGATCACCGGTTCTGACCTTTGCGCCATTGCCGGTTGACGGCCCGTCGCGCAGGCGCTCGCTGCACCGCGAGATGGAACGGCGGTTCGAGGCGTACAAGTCGCAGGTGGTCAAACCGTTCTTCCGTGATCACTTCTCGCGCATCGACCGGCAGGTTGTGTTGGTCGATGCGCTGGGCGCAATTCACAAAGGCCCGAAGGCGGTCGAGGACATGCGCCGCGCGATGGCAGATATCCTGTCGGCTTTCCGTCCCGGCCGAAATGCGTGGCTCAGCCAGCTGCTGCTGGGCAAACGGGTCGAGCGTATTCTCTTTGCTGCCACCAAGGCCGATCATCTGCACCACTTGCAACACCCACGCCTGACCGCGATCATGGAGGCGCTGACGCGCGAAGCGCAGGACAGGGCCAAATTCGCCGGAGCCGAGACCGCCGCCCTGTCGCTGGCGTCGCTGCGTGCCACGACGGAAGAAATGCGCAATCACAACGGGTCGGAACTGCCCTGCGTGCGTGGCACTCTGTTGGATACCGGGAACCAGGCTGCCTTTTATGCCGGGGATCTGCCGTCGGATCCCGCTCATCTGCTGGGCCCGGCCCGCGACGGGGCTGAGAACTGGCTGAACGATGATTTCGGTTTCATGACATTTGCCCCGGCGCATCTGACCCTTCGCCCCGGGGACGGGCCGCCGCACATCCGGCTGGACCGGGCCGCCCAGTTTTTGATCGGAGACCGCCTGTGACCGTAAAACTCCGCCCCGCCCGCAGTACGGATGCCGGCACAACCGGTGAAATCCTGCATGGATTCGCGCGCGAAAACGACTGGATGCCCGAGCTGCATTCCTGCGCTGAAACCATCGCGTTTTGCGGCAGGATGATCGATCAGGGTTGGGTCACAGTTGCCGAGACGGACAAGGGCGTCGTGGGTTTTCTGGCGCGTCATGGTGACGAGGTTCACTCCCTCTATCTTGCTGCTGCGGCGCGGGGGCAGGGGATTGGGCGGAAATTGCTGGACCGGGCTAAAATCGAACGATCTCAGCTGTCGCTGTACGCATTTGAGGCAAACAGGCCCGCGCTCAGGTTTTATGAGCGTCACGGATTTGTCGAGGTCGCGCGCGGCGACGGATCGGACAACGACGAAAACCTGCCGGATATCAGGTTTGTCTGGAATGCGGAGGACGGCAACAATGGCTAAAGGCCCGGTTCTGATTGATCTGGAAGCGGATGAACCCGCTGCCGACGTAGCACAGGCGCCGCCCGTGCCCGATGTTGCGCAGCCGCGAGGTCAGGCAATGCAGGCCGCGGCCCGGCTTGCGGCCCGAAAGCCTTCTGCCCTGTCCCGGTGGTTCTGGGGGCTGGCGCTGGCCGTTGTGGGCGCGGCGGTTTCGATTGCAGCGTGGGATTTTGCAACGTCGCTGGTGGCGCGTTCGCCTATTCTGGGGTGGATCGTCACCGGGTTGATTGCGGCGCTGGTATTGGTGACGCTGATCATCGTGATCCGTGAACTGGCGGCTATTGGACGGTTGTCGCGCTTGGATGGAATGCGCCGCGCCGCCGATGCCGCGCTGGCCGAAGCTGATCTGGCGCAGGCGCGGTCGGTCACGAACAGGCTGGTCGCGTTCTACAAGGGCCGCGAAGACACGAGATGGGGCCGCGACAGGCTGGCCGAGCGCATGAGTGAGCAATTCGATGCCAGCGGTCTGCTGTCCCTTGCCGAGGACGAATTGCTTGCCCCGCTCGACGCTGCCGCCAGCCGTGAGGTCGAAGCCGCGGCCAGGCAGGTGGCCACCGTGACCGCGCTTGTACCGCTGGCGCTGGCGGATGTCGCAACGGCGATGCTGGCGTCCCTGCGGATGATCCGGCGCATTGCCGAAATCTACGGAGGCCGCGCCGGTTTTTTTGGCGGATGGCGTTTGACGCGGGCAGTCTTTGTGCATCTGGTCGCCACGGGTGCCGTCGCTGTGGGTGATGATCTGCTGGAGCCGGTTCTGGGCGGCTCAGTCCTCAGCAAACTGTCCCGCCGTTTTGGTGAGGGTCTGGTAAACGGCGCGCTGAGCGCCCGTGTTGGCGTGGCCGCGATGGAAGTCTGCCGTCCGTTGCCCTTTTCCAAACGGCACAAGCCGTCGACCCGCGGCATGATCCGGCGTGCACTGAGCGGCCTGTTCTCGAAAGATTGATCTGACGCAAGGCCATAGTGCTATCCTTCCGCCAAGCTAATGGCGACGGAGGGCCAGCCATGATCGACCACGGTCACAGCCAGAAAGAGATTTCCGCCCGGATCAATGCCCCGCCCGGTCGCGGCGTCCTGCGGGATCTTGTCTATGGCGGGCTGGACGGGTCGGTCACGACCTTTGCCATTGTGTCCGGTGTCGCCGGGGCGGGTCTGTCGCCCTTTGTCATCGTGGCGCTTGGCCTTGCGAACGTGCTGGCCGACGGGTTTTCGATGGCGGCGGGGAACTATTCGGGCACCAAGGCCGAACTGGACAATATCCGCCGCATTCGCGCGGTCGAGGAACGCCATATCGACCTTTACCCCGAAGGCGAGCGCGGCGAAGTGCGCGAGATTCTGGCTCAGAAAGGACTTTCGGGCCGCGTTCTGAACGAGGCGACGGATGCCATCACCGATAATCGGGAAAACTGGATCAACCTGATGATCGAAGGCGAATACGGTCTGGGCAGTGTCGAGCCTCATCCGCTCAAGGCTGCAATGGCGACGTTCCTCGCGTTTCTGGTGGCCGGGATGGTTCCGCTGGTTCCGTTCCTGGTGTCCGTCCAGAATGCCTTTGCGGTCTCGGTCTCACTGACACTTGCGGTTTTCTTCGCCATCGGTGCGATGAAAAGCCGGTGGTCGCTGGCCCCTTGGTGGCGGTCGGGCTTTGAAACCTTGTTGATTGGCGGAACGGCGGCGTTGATTGCCTACCTTGTCGGGTCCCTGTTTCACCTCTGACAGCCCGTTTGGCCGTTTTGAATTGGTGTTGAAAATGACACGCTCGCCGCTCTTCACCCCGGGCGGCAGAACCTCTGGACCATTGCGGGAAGGCGTCTTATAAGCCTGCCATGCATGACCGTCTGGCCATCATTATTCGAATTATATCCCCGGCGCTCTGACCCTCTGAGACGCCGGGCAAAGGTGTTTGAGACTTCGCACCGAACGCTTCGATCCTAGTAAGACCAGATCATCCAAGGGACGCCCCAAATGTGCGCCGATACGATCCAGACACCTGACTACAAAGACACGCTGAACCTGCCCAAAACCGAGTTCCCGATGCGCGCCGGCCTGCCCAAGCGCGAGCCTGCATGGCTGGAGCGGTGGGAAACCATCGGCGTCTATGACCGCTTGCGTGAAAAAGAGGGCCGCACGCCCTTTACGCTGCATGATGGCCCTCCTTACGCGAACGGTCACCTGCATATCGGTCACGCACTGAACAAAACCATCAAGGACATGATCGTGCGATCCCATCAGATGATGGGTTTCGACGCGCGTTACGTGCCCGGCTGGGACTGTCACGGCCTGCCCATCGAATGGAAGATCGAGGAACAGTACCGCAAGAAGGGCAAGAACAAGGACGAGGTGAACATCGTCGATTTCCGTCAGGAATGCCGCAAGTTCGCCGAAGGCTGGATCGACATCCAGCGCGAAGAGTTCAAGCGTCTGGGTATAACTGGCAACTGGCCCGATCCCTATATCACTATGGACTATCATGCCGAGGCCGTGATCGCCGACGAGTTCATGAAGTTCCTGATGAACGGCACGCTCTATCAGGGCTCCAAACCCGTGATGTGGTCGCCCATCGAGAAAACTGCGCTGGCCGAGGCTGAGGTCGAATATCACGACAAGGAAAGCTTCACCATCTGGGTGAAGTTTAAGGTCGTGAATGCGGGCGATCTGGATGACGCCTTTGTGGTGATCTGGACCACGACGCCTTGGACCATGCCGTCGAACAAAGCGGTCGTGTACGGCAAGGACATCTCTTATGGCCTTTATGAAGTCACCGGAGCGCCGGAGGAATGCTGGGCCAATGTGGGCGACAAATTCCTGCTGGCCGACAATCTGGCCGCCGATGTGCTTGGCCGCGCCCGCCTGAATGACGACCAATGGACCCGCGTCCGCGATGTGACTGCCGATGAATTGGAAGGTGTCCGGCTGACCCACCCGCTGGCCGGGGCCGAAGGTAGCAATGGCGAATGGGACGACATCCGCGACTTCCGCGCCGCTGAGTTCGTAACCGACACCGAAGGCACAGGTTTCGTTCACTGTGCACCGTCCCACGGGATGGAAGAATTCGAGCTGTACCGCGATCTGGGGATGCTGGAACAGGTCATCACCTACAACGTGATGGACGATGGCTCATTCCGCGCTGATCTGCCGTTCTTTGGAGGCAAATTCATCCTGTCCCGCAAGGGCGGTGAGGGTGATGCGAACAAAGCCGTGATCGACAAGCTGGTCGAGGTCGGCGGGTTGCTGGCGCGTGGCAAGATCAAGCACAGCTACCCGCATTCGTGGCGCTCAAAAGCTCCGATCATCTACCGTAACACGCCGCAGTGGTTCGCCTCGGTCGACCGCAAGCTGGATGATGGCATGGGCGAGATGGGAGACACCATCCGCGAGCGTGCCCTGCGGTCCATCGACGAACTGGTGAAGTGGACGCCGCAAACGGGCCGCAATCGCTTGTATTCCATGATAGAGGCGCGCCCGGACTGGGTTCTGTCCCGCCAGCGCGCCTGGGGCGTGCCGCTGACCTGCTTCACCAAAAAGGGTGCTCTGCCGACCGACGCAGATTATCTGCTGCGCAACGCAGACCTGAACGCGCGTATCAAAGCGGCGTTCGAGGCAGATGGCGCGGACGTCTGGTACACCGAGGGCTTCAAAGAGAAGATCCTGGACGGCATCGCCAGCCCCGATGATTACGATCAGGTGTTCGACGTGCTGGACGTGTGGTTCGACTCGGGCTCGACCCACGCTTTTGTTCTGCGCGACCGCGAGGACGGCACCGAAGACGGCATCGCCGATGTCTACATGGAAGGGACCGACCAGCATCGTGGCTGGTTCCATTCGTCCATGCTGCAGGCCTGCGGCACCAAGGGCCGTGCGCCTTATCGCAACGTTGTGACCCACGGCTTCACGCTGGATGCCAAGGGCAACAAGATGTCCAAATCGCTGGGCAACACCATCGTGCCGGAAGAGGTCATTAAGCAATATGGTGCCGATATCCTGCGCCTTTGGGTGGCTCAGACCGACTATACCGCCGACCAGCGGATCGGGCCGGAAATCCTCAAAGGCACCGCCGACAGCTATCGCCGCCTGCGCAACACCATGCGGTTCATGCTGGGTTCGCTGGCTGACTTTTCCGAGGCGGATCGCGTCGCGCCCGAGGATATGCCGCGACTGGAGCGTTGGGTTCTCAGCCGTCTGGCCGATCTGGATGAGCAGGTCCGCAAGGGCTACGCCGCGTTCGACTTCCAGGGCGTGTTCAGTGCCGTATTCACCTTTGCGACCGTCGATCTGTCATCGTTCTATTTCGATATTCGCAAGGATGCGCTGTATTGCGATGGCGACACGCTGCGCCGCCGGTCCGCGCGCACCGTGCTGGATACCCTGTTCCACCGCCTGACCACCTGGCTGGCGCCGGTCCTGGTCTTCACCATGGAGGAAGTCTGGCTGGAACGGTTCCCGGGCGACGACAGTTCAGTCCATCTGGTGGACTTCCCCGAGACGCCTGCCGACTGGCGCAACGCCGAGCTTGAGACAGCCATGGCCAAGATCCGCCGGGTGCGCCGTGCTGTGACCGCTGCGCTGGAAGTGCAGCGCCAGGACAAGGTCATCGGCTCCAGCCTGGAGGCGGCGCCGATCGTATATATCGAAGACTCCGAAACCCGCGATCTGCTGGCAACGTTTGATGTGGATGACATGTGCATCACCTCTGGCCTGTCGGTGACCGGCGATCCGGCCCCGGCCGAGGCGTTCCGCGTGCCTGAGATTGAAGGCGTCGGTGTGGTGTTCGAAAAAGCCGAAGGCGCGAAATGTCAGCGCTGCTGGAAAATCCTGCCGGATGTCGGCCGCCACGCGCATGACGACGTTTGCGGGCGCTGCGACGAAGCGCTGGGCTGATCCGTTACCGGCGGATATGGGGCAGGGCCTTTAGTGAGGCTCTGCCTTTCTCCGAAAGGTATATTGAACAAAAGACGGGCGAATTGTCCGGAATCGGGTTGCGGTGGCTGTGACCTGTCTGTCAGCATGACCGCATGGGAACGATTGCGGTAGACACACGGTTCGGGCGCCTCGGCATCGTCGAGGAAGACGAGGCAATCACGGGGCTGATTTGGGATGGGTCCGACGATGCCCCTGATACGCCGTTGCTCCGCGAGGCGGCGGCGCAGATGCGGGCCTACGACCAGAAGCGCCTGCAAAGGTTCGATCTGCCCTATCGTATAAAGGGATCAGAGTTTCAGCGTCGGGTCTGCGACGCAATGTTCGCGATCCCGCTGGGTGAGACCCGGACTTATGGCGAGTTGGCGGCGGAGCTGGGCTATTCGGCGCAGGCGGTGGGGCGCGGCTGTGGCGGCAATCCGATCCCGGTGATCATCCCATGCCACCGCGTTTTGGGGGCAAATGGAAGGATGGTCGGGTTTTCCGGGTGCGGGGGTGTCGAGACCAAGGTTGCCCTGTTGCGCCACGAAGGAGCTGCCAGCCTGCTTATCTGAACCGTGGAAACCTGTTGCAATCGCCCGGATTGCGGCCCAACTTATATTCGATACTGAATTTGAAGGACCGCATTGAATGACCACTGAAGCAGACCTTGCAGCCCGCAAGAAGGCAATTATCGACCGGTTGATGTCGCTTGAAGCGCAGGAGCTTGCCACGGCGCAGGCGCATTATGATGCGTTTCTGAAAGATTCGCAGCTGGATGACCGTGAAGGACATGACAAGGACGACATCGCTGCCTCGCGCGAGAATGCAGATCTGGCGGCAGCTTTCGACGCGCCGGTCCATGCCCATCATGCCAAGATCGACGTGATCGAAAACACTGATTTCAGCCTGACCGACACGGTGCAGCCCGGCGCGGTGATCAAATTCAACAACCGGCGGTTTGTTGTGTGTGTTTCAACGACGCGGTTTGACGTCGACGGCAACACCTATATGGGCATTTCCATGCAAAGCCCGATCTATCTGGCCATGGCCGGCCTGCAGGAGGGTGATGTGTTCACCCATAATGGGACGGAATTCGAAGTGCAGGAGGTCCTGTAAGTTCAGCTGTCGCGCGCGGGCACGATCTGCTGAGCGATGCCCGCGAAGGTCAGGTACAGGCTGGTGACGACCAGCCCCCAGTGGGCCCAGCTTTCGGGATGGAAATCGACCCAGGCCGCCCATCCTGCAAAGAACGTCCAGGCCAGGGCCATTGGCAAAGTCAGATTGCGCCAGCGTTCGGTCCGGACCGGGTGAACGAATTTTAGCGGCAGGAACATTGCCAATGATAGCAGCGTGACCAGCAGCAGGATCACCCAGAAATTCGGCTCGAGCGCGAAGATCACGATGACGAACATGTTCCAGCAACCGGGGAAACCCGAAAACGAGTTGTCCTTGGTCTTCATTCGCGTATCCGCGAAATACATGGCACTGGCAAAAGTGATAACGATGATGGCGAACCAACCGGTCCAGCCGTCCATCAGACCCGATTTGAACAGTGCAAAGGCGGGGATGAACACATAAGTCAGGTAGTCGATGATCAGGTCCAGCAGGACGCCATCGAACTCGGGCGCGTTTTTCTTGACATGGTAGTGGCGGGCCAGCGGGCCGTCGATACCGTCCACGATGAACGAGACCACAAGCCAGAGATACATCAGGCTCCATTTTTCTTCGACGGCGGCCAGCATGGCCAGCATTGCGAAAACGGCACCGGTGGCGGTGAACAGATGAACGCTAAGGGCTTTGAATCTCAATGTCATGGGGGTGTCATGGACGATGCGGCGACGAGATGCAAAGCAAAAAGTCTCCAATGACCAAACGCCGGCGAGCGGCTGTGGTGATCCTGTTCAGGCCTTGGGATGAGCCCGGTTGTAGACTTCCATCAGGCGCGCGCTGTCGACCGCCGTGTAGGTCTGCGTGGTCGAAAGCGACGCATGCCCCAGCAATTCCTGAATTGCGCGCAGATCACCACCCGCCGACAGAAGATGTGTAGCAAAGCTGTGCCTGAGCGCATGTGGGGTGGCTGTGGCAGGCAGGCCCAGCTGCATCCGTGCCTTCGCCATGACGCCCTGTATTGCACGGGGGTTCAGCGGCCCGCCCCGCACACCGCGAAACAACGCTTCCGAGGGCAACAAGGAATGAGGACAAAGCGACGTGTACCGTTCCACGGTCTGCCGGGCGACTGGCAGAACCGGCACGATCCTCTCCTTCCCGCCCTTGCCCAGAATCCGCAGTGTTGCTGGCAGCGGCACATCCCTACCCGTCAGGGACAGGGCTTCGGATATCCGCAATCCGCACCCGTAGAGCAGTGTCACCACCGCCATGTCCCGGGCCGCGACCCAATCCGAGCTGGATTGCAGTTCGACCGTATCAATCATCGCGCGCGCCGCATCTTCGGCAAGCGGGCGGGGCAGTTTTTGGGTGTATTTGGGCGCGCGCGTCGACAGAACGGCGGTGGGTTCGAAACCTTCGCGCTCGGCCAGCCAGCGATAAAAGCTTTTGACGGCCGACAATTTGCGTGCCAGCGACCGCGCCCCCACGCCGCTACCGCGCTGATCCGCCATCCAGGCCCGCATGTCCGAAACCGTGATCCGTTCAAGCGCGGCCAGCCCCTGCTGCCCGTTATGGTGCAGGGTCATGAAGGACAAAAAGTCGGTGACATCGCCGCGATAGGCGGATTGCGTGTTCTCCGATCGTCCGGCCAGCGCAGCAAGCCCGTCAAGCCATTGCTGCAGCGCATCGCGGCAGGCCGGAGAAATCAGGCTCACGACAGCCAGTGGCGCATGGAGCGTTCAAATACGCCTGCGAAAAAGGTCAGAAGGTCGGTGCCCAGTTGTGGAGTGAAATGTCGTGGATCCCGGGCGCCCATAACGATCATGCCCGGCAGGCGACCCGTGCCCAGGTTCAGCCGCAGGCAGGCTTCGGACCGCAAATGCCCCGCCTGCGCACCATAGATCCTGGGGCTGTGTTGCCGGGTTTCGCGCAAAATGACATCCCGCGTGGATCTGCTGCGATCACTGTTGAGGTACGCGTCGACAAAGCCAGGCTCCACCACAGCCAGAACGCCCCCCAGCTTTTCGATGGCGGGATCGTTTTGTTCGATTGTGGTTTCCAGAACCAGAGTGATCTGGTCCACGCGCAAAATATCGGCCACGTCACTGCCCAGGGCGCGCAGGAATTCTTCGAACTCGACGGGCTCCAGCAGGCGCAGAATGGCGCGGTGTACTTGATTTGTGCCCGCAAGGTTCTCGTAAGCCGCCGCGATGACCGAGCGGTGGGTGTCTTCCAGTCGGTCCAGCCGCGCTTCAAGCCGCTGCATGGCGATGCCGCGCAGGTCGATGACATTTTCGCCACGCGCCTGTTCGTTCGCGGCCACCAGGGCCTGCATCAGGTCCTTGTCATCCAGCACAGCGTCTGGTTCAGCCAGAATCGCGGCGCGAAGGCTATCCTCGAGTTTGGGGTTGCTGCTCATATCCCGTCCGGTCTTTTTTTGTTGTGCCGGACTATAACATGGCTTGCCGCGATTGCCTTGGAAAAAATGCAGCTTTGACGGGTTTTCTCAGGTCTGATGCGGCGGCTCCCGCCTGCCTGCGCCTGATCGGGGATCAGGCCTCGGCCGTTGGGCCGGGCGCGGCGCCAGACGGCGCCGCGCTGTTGTGCAATGGATCAGAGGATTTTCTGGCCGGTCTTGGCCCAGTCGGCCAGGAAGGTCTCGAGACCCTTGTCGGTCAGCGGGTGATCGGCCAGTTTCTTGATGACGGCGGGCGGTGCTGTGATCACGTCGGCACCGATGCGCGCGCTGTCGGTCACATGGTTCACGGTGCGGATCGAGGCGGCCAGAATTTCAGTTTCGAACCCGTAATTGTCATAAACCTGACGGATGTCGGCGATCAGATCCATGCCATCAAGGTTGATGTCGTCCAGACGTCCGATGAAGGGCGAGATGAAGGTCGCACCAGCTTTGGCTGCCAGAATGGCCTGGTTGGTGGAGAAGCAGAGAGTCACGTTGACCATCTGCCCTTCGTCGGTCAGCGTTTTGCATGTTTTCAGACCGGCCCATGTCAGCGGCACTTTGACGGCGATGTTGGGGGCGATCTTGGCCAGCTTGCGGCCTTCGGCGATCATGTCGTCGGCTTCGGTTGCGACCACTTCGGCAGACACAGGCCCGTCGACCAGATCGCAGATTTCCTTGGTCACTTCTAGAATGTCGCGGCCCGACTTTAGGATCAGCGACGGGTTGGTGGTTACGCCGTCCACCATGCCCAGATCGTTCAGTTCGGCGATGGCATCGATCTCGGCGGTGTCTACAAAGAATTTCATGAGGGCAGTCCTTTGATGGGTTGGCCTTGGTTGCGGATGGCTTTACCTCAAAGAGACCCATGCTGGAACCCCCTGCGAAGGATATGCCGTGAGCGCTAACAGACTTTTCGACGAGGGAGACCTGGTTGCGGTGCTGACGACGCAGCCGCTGGACCGGACGTTGGACTATAAGGCGCCCGAGGGAGGGTGCTTTCTGGGGGCGTTTGTCGAAGTACCATTGGGGCCGCGCAAAGTTCTTGGCGTGGTCTGGGGGCCGGGGCAGGGGGGCTTTGACCTTGCCAAGGCGCGGTCGGTCATACGTGTGCTCGAGGTTGCGCCGATGCGCGAGGAGATGCGCGTGTTTCTGGGGCGGGTGGCCGATTACACGCTGACGCCGATGCCCGCGATGCTGCGTCTGGCGACCCGCGCGCCGGGGCTGGGTGATCCGCCGTCTATGCGCAAGATTTATCGCCTTGGCGAAGGTCAACCTGACCGGATGACGGATGCACGCACCCGCGTGCTGGAAGTGTTGCGCGACTATGGCGGGCTGGCCTATACGCTGAAGGAACTGGCTGAACAGGCGGGGGTAACGTCCTCGGTCGTCAAGGGCTTGGTCAAGCAAGGCGCGGTTCGGGAAGAGGACAGCCCGCGAGATCTGCCCTATCCGCGTCTGGACCCGGATTTGCCCGGAAAGGAGCTGACAGAAGATCAGGCAGAGGCGGTCGCGCGGCTGCAAGCCGGGCAGCGGACGGGGAATTATGGCACGACGTTGCTGAAGGGCGTGACCGGGTCCGGCAAGACCGAAGTGTATCTGGAAGCGGTGGCCGAGACTTTGCGGCAAGGGCGGCAGGCGCTGGTCTTGCTGCCAGAGATTGCCCTGACCGCCGAGTTTCTGACCCGGGTCGAGGCAAGGTTCGGCGCGCGGCCGGCCGAATGGCACTCGGGTGCGACCATGACCGAACGCCGCCGGGTCTGGCGGATGGTCGGGCAGGGGGATGCGCAACTGGTGGTCGGCGCCCGGTCGGCGCTATTCCTGCCGTTCCGCAATCTGGGCCTGGTTGTTGTAGATGAGGAACATGATACCTCTTACAAGCAAGAGGACGGCGTGCACTACAGCGCCCGCGACATGGCGGTCCTGCGCGCGGCCATCTGTGGCGCGCGGGTGATTCTGGCCAGTGCCACGCCCTCATTGGAAAGCTGGGCCAACGCCGAGGCCGGGAAATACGAGCGTCTCGATCTGACGTCGCGGTTCGGGGCGGCGGTCCTGCCCGAGATGAAGCCCATCGACATGCGCGCCGAACAGATGCAGGCAGGGACGTGGATTTCCCCGTCCCTGCGGCAGGCCGTGCGGCAGCGGATCGAGAAGGGTGAACAATCGCTGCTGTTCATCAACCGCCGTGGCTACGCGCCGGTGACGCTCTGCCGCGCTTGCGGTGAACAGATTGCCTGTGATCACTGTGACGCGCGGATGGTCGAGCATCGCTTTTTGAAACGCCTGATGTGCCACCAATGCGGCGAAACCAAACCGATGCCCGAGACCTGTCCGTCCTGCAGGGTCGAAGGCAAGCTGGCCCCGGTCGGGCCGGGAATCGAGCGGCTGGCGGAAGAGGCCGAAGCGACCTTTCCCGAGGCGAAGATCGCGATGCTCAGTTCTGACCTGTTCGGCTCGGCGCGGGCGCTGAAGGCCAAGATTGAAGAGATTGCCGAAGGCGACGCGGATCTCATCATCGGGACACAGCTGGTGGCCAAAGGGCACAACTTTCCAAAGCTGACGCTGGTCGGAGTTATCGACGCGGATCTCAGCCTGCATGGCGCGGACCTGCGGGCTGCCGAGCGGACCTTCCAGTTGATGCGGCAGGTTGCGGGTCGAGCCGGTCGGGCCGACAAGCCCGGGCAGGCGCTGTTGCAGACCTTTCAACCGGAACATCCTGTCATCCGCGCCATTCTGTCCGGCGATGAAGAAGGTTTCTGGAAGGCCGAGGCCGCCGGGCGGCAGGCGGCAGGCGTGCCGCCTTATGGCCGCATGGCTGGAATTGTTCTGTCGGGCCCCGAGGTCGGCCCGGTTTTCGACATCGGCAATGCCATGGCCCGCAATGACGCGCCGCTGCGTGACGTGGGCGCGCAGGTGTTTGGTCCGGCCCCGGCGCCCATCGCCCGCATCCGAGGCCGCCACAGGGTGCGGCTGCTGGTCAAAGCGCCGAAGGGCGCGCCCATTCAGGACGCCATCGCGCGCTGGATCGAGCCTTTGCGCCTGAAAGGCGATATCCGACTTTCCGTGGATATCGACCCGCAAAGCTTCTACTGACGTCTGCATCTGCGCAGGCCTGCTGTGCGCATGCCGCTTCCCTCTCGCCAAACTGTTCAAATGGGCGTAGAGGGAGTCCCATGCTGAAACCCATGCCGCTTTCTGAGGCGCAGAGCCTTCCGTTCTGGCGCCGTCCGGTCACGCTCCTTTTCGTGATGGCATTGACCATGCCCATCGCGTTCAACGCGTGGAGCGCGCTGTTGAACAACTTTGTCATCGAGGTGGCGAATTTTGACGGTGCGGATATCGGTCTGCTGCATACGGTGCGGGAAATTCCGGGCTTTCTGGCCGTCGGCGTGATTGCCGTGATCCTGTTCATTCGCGAGCAGGTGCTGGCGATGATCTCGTTGATGCTGCTGGGTGTTGCAACGGCCGTCACCGCTTGGTTTCCCAGCCTTGGCGGGTTGCTGTTTGTGACGCTGTTCAGTTCGATCGGCTTTCATTACTACGAAACGGTAAACCAGTCGCTGCAACTGCAATGGTTGCCCAAAGACCGCGCGCCGCAGGTGCTGGGATGGCTGGTGGCGATGGGGTCTGCCTCGACTCTGGTGGTCTACGGCCTGATCGTCCTGACATGGGACCGGTTCGATCTGTCCTACAACACGGTATTCATGGCGGCCGGGGGGCTGACGGCGCTGCTCGGCTTGTTGTGCCTGATCGCGTACCCGCAATTCGATGCGCCGACGCCGCAGACAAAGAAGATCATACTCCGCCGCCGGTATTGGCTGTACTATGCGCTGCAATTCATGGCCGGGGCCCGGCGGCAGATTTTCATTGTTTTCGCCGGTTTCATGATGGTCGAGAAGTTCGGTTTTGACGTGCACGAACTGACAGGGCTGTATCTGATCAATCTGCTGATCAACATGACCGCTGCGCCCATGTTGGGCAAAGCGGTGGCGATGTTCGGCGAACGCCGCACGCTGATTTTTGAATATACCGGTCTGGCGATCGTGTTCGCGGCCTATGGCGGTATCTACTGGTTTAGCTGGGGCGTGCTGCTGGCCGCAATCCTATACGTGATCGACCACGTACTGTTCGCGCTGGCATTGGCGTTGAAGACCTATTTCCAGAAGATCGCCGACCCGGCGGATATTGCGCCCACGGCGGCGGTGGCTTTCACGATCAACCATATCGCGGCTGTGTTCCTGCCAGCATTGCTGGGGCTCCTGTGGGTTGTCTCGCCCGGCGCCGTTTTCGGGCTGGCTGCGGCCATGGCGCTGGTCTCGCTGGGTCTGTCCCTGCTGATCCCGCGTCACCCGGAACCGGGCAACGAAACCATCCTGTCGAAATACGCCCCCGCCCCCGCCGAATAGGCGCCAGCGCTTGACCTTGGCGGCCAGTGGCCCTAGGCGCAGTGCGAGATTGGACAGGAGGCCCCG
Source organism: Ruegeria sp. AB8 (assembly GCF_056542605.1). Lineage (NCBI taxonomy): Bacteria > Pseudomonadati > Pseudomonadota > Alphaproteobacteria > Rhodobacterales > Roseobacteraceae > Ruegeria > Ruegeria sp. AB8. The sequence continues at coordinate 86,592 of NZ_JBQGAB010000009.1, read as the reverse complement.
ATGCCCACATTCACTGCGCTCACGACACTGAACGGGAAGAAATCCGCCGAAAGCCTGGGCGAAGCGATGGAGCGTCTGGACCCGGAACCAACCGGTGTGGGCGTGTTCGAGGTCGAAGACGACTCGGGCCTGTGGGAGGTTGGCGGTTACTTCACCGAAGCCCCCGATGAAACCGCGCTGGCCGTTCTGGCCGCTGCGTTCGGGGCGAAGCCCTTTGTCGTTTCGGAACTGCCCGAAACCGACTGGGTCGCGCATGTCCGCCGGGAACTGGCACCGGTCGAGGCGGGGCGGTTCTTTGTCTATGGCAGCCATGATGCGGACAAGCTGCCCGAAGGCCGTATCCCTCTGCTGATCGAGGCCGCGATGGCGTTTGGCACGGGGCACCATGGCACGACCCTTGGATGCCTCAAGGCGTTGGATCGGTTGCTTGACGAAGGGTTCTCGGCGGCGAAAGTGGCAGATATCGGCTGTGGCACTGCTGTTCTGGCAATGGCCGCCGCGCGGGTCTGGGACGGGCAGTTTCTGGCCAGCGATATTGACCAGGTCGCGGTTGAGGTGGCCGAGGCCAACCTGAAGGCAAACGGGATGTCCGGTCAGGTGCTCTGTATTGAGGCGGCGGGCTTCGATCACCCCGATCTGCAATCGCATGCGCCCTATGACCTGATCTTTGCGAATATTCTGAAAGGTCCGCTGGTGGCTCTGGCACCGGAAATTTCAGCGAATCTACGCTCTGGAGGCTACGCGATTCTGTCAGGGATTCTGAACGAACAGGCCGATGACGTCGTTTCCGTTTATTTACAAAATGGGTTCAATACCCATCATCGCGGCCAGATTGGTGACTGGACGACGCTGATCTTAAGCAAACAGGGCTAATTCAGGGCCATTTGCAGGAGTTTTGTGGTTTTTTGCCTCTTTTTTGTCGCAATCTGTTTCTACCGTCATTCAAGTCAGCGGGGGGCGGTTTTAGGAGGCTGCCATGACGGTAAAACAACTGGAGTTCGATCAGCGCGTCAATCGCCTGAACAAGAAGCACAGCAAGATGAGCCACGGCTATCGTGCGACGATGCGCAAGGATGGTCTGGTGGTGATGAAACCACAACGCGTCAGATCGGCGATCCCTGCAAAGGTTCTGCTGTTCTGTATCTGCGGGTTCTTTGCCTTCAAGGCGTTTCTGCTGTCCAGCCTTGGTCCGACCGGTTATGACCACCGCATTGACACACTAAGCCAGGGCACCTCGGTTGAGCAGGCAGGAGCCTGGATCATGCAGGTGGACCCGATGACAGAGTTTCTCTCGGTTCAGCTTAACAAAGTCCTCTACTGACTTGGCCTGAATCAAAAAACACCGCGCCGCTTCTGGCTGCGCGGTGTTTTTTTGCTCTGTAAAGGAGCTGTGAGTGGGCGTTTGCCGTCTTAGCGGCGGCCTTCCGCAACGACGTCGATGTCGCCACGGCACAGGCCGATATCTTCCAGTTCACGGTCGGTCAGACCGCTCAGCGCGTTGCGGGTAACGCGGGCGTCATTCCATTCGACAACGGCGTTGACGACCGCTGCGAAAGTTTCGCCGATACGGCCAACGAGGCCGAACGAGCCAGTGGCGGTGCGGGTTGTGTCCAGTGCAGCCATATCCTGTTTCCTTCTGGTTTGTGTTACTGTCTGATCTTGCGATCTGCCGGGCATCTAGTGATGTCATATCGCCGGCACAAGAGCGGAATTTGCATGTGTCCTATGCAATTTCTGCAGAGCTCGGATTTCATTAAAATCCCTTAAATCATTGATGAATTTCTCTTTCAGTAGGTGGCGGAAACAGGACATTCCGGGTCGCAAAAAGGGTCCATCTGTCGCCGTTGAGACAGGTCTGTCGTTTTTGGCCTTTGGGTCAATTCACTTGGAAAATGTTCTTGCTTCGTGCTAGTTGATAAAGAAATCACACGAACCCGAGCAGGCCAAAGGCACAACATGCGAATTCTAGGCATTGATCCGGGGCTGAGAACCCTGGGATGGGGCATCATCGAATCGCATGGCAGCCGTCTGAGCCATGTCGCCAACGGGTTGTGCAAGTCGGACGGGGACGATCTGGGTGAACGCCTTTTGTCCCTGCACAACCAGATCGTCGAGGTCATAGCCGAGTATCGACCGGATCAGGCCGCGATCGAGCAGACATTCGTCAACAAGGACGGGGCTGGAACGCTGAAACTGGGTCAGGCGCGCGGCGTGGCGTTGCTGACGCTGGCGAAGGCCGGTTTGACGGTCGGGGAATACGCGCCCAACCGGGTCAAGAAAACCGTGGTCGGTGTGGGTCACGCCGAAAAAGAGCAGGTGCTGCATATGGTCAAGCTGCAACTGCCGGGGTGTCAGCCCAAAGGGGCGGACGCGGCGGATGCGCTGGCGATTGCTATCTGTCATTCCTATTACGGCGCGGCGCCTCAGGCGCGCATGAAAGAGGTGCGGGCATGATCGGAAAATTGACCGGGCGGCTGGATTATCGCGCGGCAGACCACGTGCTGATTGATGTGCGCGGGGTCGGCTATATCGTCTACTGTTCGGACCGGACCATGGCGGCACTACCGGGTGTGGGTGAGGGCGTCTCGATCTACACCGACATGGTCGTGCGTGAGGACCTCATGCAGCTTTACGGGTTTCTGTCGCTGGTCGAGAAGGAATGGCATCGCCTGCTGTGTTCGGTGCAGGGCGTTGGGGCCAAGGTCTCGCTCGCCATCCTGTCCGCACTGGGACCGGACGGGGTCAGTCGCGCCATCGCGTTGGGTGACTGGGGTGCGGTCAAGGCGGCCAAGGGTGTCGGACCGAAGACGGCGCAGCGGATTGTGCTGGACCTCAAGGACAAGGCGCCAGGCGTGATGGCAATGGGCGGCACGGTGACAGAAGCGATGAGCGGTCCCGAACTGGAAGTGGTCGAATCGTCCGAACCTGCACCAGTCGCCAAACCGACGGTCAGGCCAGTCTCGGGTTCGGCGGCTGCTACTGCGGGGGCTTTGTCGGCCTTGTCCAATCTGGGGTATGGACCGTCCGAGGCAGCATCGGCCGTGGCCGAAGCCGCAGCCAACCTGCCCGACGCGGATGAGGCGGAACTGATCCGGGCCGCTTTGAAACTGCTTGCTCCGAAAGGGTGAATGAATGGTAGACGCCGATCCCGCCCTGCGCCCCGATCCGTTGCCGGAAGACAATGACCGCGCGCTGCGTCCGCAGGGGCTGGACGAATTTATCGGTCAGGCCGAGGCAAGAGCCAATCTGCGCATCTTCATCCAGTCAGCCCGCCAGCGGGGCGAGGCGATGGATCACACGTTGTTCCATGGCCCGCCGGGGCTTGGGAAAACCACGCTGGCGCAGATCATGGCGCGCGAGCTGGGGGTGAATTTCCGCATGACTTCGGGCCCCGTGCTGGCCAAGGCGGGCGATCTGGCGGCGATCCTGACCAATCTGGAATCGCGGGACGTTTTGTTCATAGACGAAATCCACCGTCTGAACCCGGCTGTTGAAGAGGTGTTGTACCCTGCGATGGAGGATTTCGAGCTGGATCTGGTGATCGGTGAAGGCCCTGCGGCGCGCACCGTCCGGATCGAATTGCAGCCGTTCACTCTGGTGGGCGCTACGACCCGCATGGGGCTGCTGACCACGCCTTTGCGCGACCGGTTTGGTATTCCAACGCGGTTGCAGTTCTACACGGTCGACGAACTGCACGAGATCGTCACCCGCAACGCGCGCAAGCTGGGTGCTCCGGCTGATGATGAAGGCGCGCGCGAGATCGCCCGGCGTTCGCGTGGAACCCCGCGTATCGCCGGGCGGCTGCTGCGGCGCGTGGTCGATTTTGCCATTGTCGAGGGCGATGGGCGGATTACACGCGATCTGGCCGATGGTGCCCTGACGCGTCTGGGTGTGGACAACCTGGGGCTGGATGGTGCGGACCGGCGTTATCTGAAGCTGATCGCCGAAAATTACGCGGGCGGCCCTGTGGGAATCGAAACCTTGTCGGCGGCGCTGTCAGAAAGCCGGGATTCGCTTGAAGAAGTGATTGAGCCCTATTTGTTGCAGCAGGGACTGATACAGCGCACTCCGCGTGGACGGATGCTGGCGCAGAAAGCATGGACGCATCTGGGAATGGCGGCGCCCCGCGGGCAGAGCGATCTGTTTGGTTGATGCGGTGCGCCATGGGTTTTATGCCTTCGGCGAGAGTATTTTTGACAAGATGAAGGGTCGGCCGTGACACCGGAAGAAATCGAAGCACTTTTTACGCGTGAAAACGGCGAGTTCCTGTTCGCGCGTTGGGGGCGACCGATCGTGCCGATCGTCTTTGGCGTCGAAGATGATACGCTTTCCGTGATCAAGGGCGCGTTCGAGGCGGTTGTCGCCCTGGCTGGCCACAAGATGGCCGAGACCGATCCGGAACTGGGCGCGAACTGCATGGTCTTCTTTTTTCGCGACTGGCAGGAATTGCTGGAGGTGCCCGATCTGGACCGTCTGATCCCTGATCTGACCCCTCTGGTCGGGCGGCTGATGGAGGCGGATGCCAACCAGTACCGTATATTCCGGTTCGAGGAGGACGGGACCATCCGGGCGGCGTTCGTGTTTTTGAAGATGGATGGCGAATTGTCCAAAATTCCTGCCGAAACGCTTGCGCTGGGGCAGGTGGTACAGACCGTTTTGTTGTGGTCCGATGCTGCGTTCCGGTCGCAGTCTCCGCTGGCCGTGGCTGGCGAGACGACAATTCTGCGCCCTGAAATCGCCGCGCTTATCCGGGCCGCCTATGATCCGATTTTGCCGGGAATGGCGCAGGATGCGTCCCACGCATTGCGATTGTTTGCGCGTCTGGAGCAGCCACAATGAAGCACGTCTTTCCCATTCGGGTCTATTACGAAGACACCGACATGGGTGGTGTTGTCTATCATGCGAATTACCTGCGTTTTATTGAACGGGCACGATCGGACTGGGTGCGCAACCTCGGCAATGACCAGAACGCGATGCGGGATCAGGGGATTGTCTGGGTCGTGCGCCGGATCGAGGCAGATTATCTGTCGCCGGCCAGGTTTGATGATGAACTGATCGTCGAGACCGAGATGGTTTCGATTTCAGGAGTGCGCCTGACCATGGCGCAGCTTGTCCGGCGCGGCGAAACCGAGATTTTCCGCGCCACCGTGACCGCCGTTTGCATCAATAGCGAGGGCAGGCCGATCCGTCTTCCGGCAGAGATTCGCGCATTGATGTAACAATTTACTCAGCCGGGGTGGTTCTGTTGGCTTTTCGATACCAACTGCGTTAGCGTTTGGCAAAACAAGGCCAAATGGCTGTCAGGCAAAACAAAGAGCAGGTTCATGGAAGCTGAAACGCTGGCGCTGGCGCAGGAGATCGACTTCTCCATGTGGGGGCTGTTTGCCCGCGCGACATTTATCGTCAAACTGGTGATGCTGATACTGGTCGTCGCATCGTTCTGGTCCTGGGCGATCATCATTCAGAAACTGATCAATTACCGCGCAGCGCGACGCGAAGCGCAGGTTTTTGATGAATCCTTCTGGTCCGGCAATCCGCTGGATGAGCTGTTCGAACAGATCGGGACGCGACCGGACGGCAGTTCCGAGAAGATATTCGCCGCCGGCATGATCGAGTGGCGCAGGTCACACCGAAATGACGGCGGCTTGATTGCCGGCGCGACGGCACGGATTGACCGGTCGATGGATGTGGCCATCGCAAAAGAGGCGGAAACACTGCAAAAAGGTCTGCCCATATTGGCCACGGTCGGCTCGACCGCGCCATTTATCGGTTTGTTCGGCACCGTATGGGGCATCATGAACGCCTTTATCGAGATCGCCGAGCAGCAGAACACCAACCTTGCCGTTGTTGCGCCCGGTATTGCCGAAGCGCTTTTGGCCACCGGTCTGGGCCTGCTGGCCGCGATCCCGGCGGTGATTTTCTACAACAAGCTCAGCGCGGACAGTGATCGGATCGTTGGCGGGTATGAAGCGTTTGCCGACGAATTCGCCACCATCCTGTCGCGGCAGTTGGACAGCTGAGATGGGTGCGGCGGTTCAGCAACCCTCGGGCGGAAACGGCCGTAGGCGGGGGCGGCGGCGTGGTCGCGCCCAGCCGATGGCCGAGATCAACGTGACGCCATTTGTAGATGTCATGCTTGTGCTGCTCATCATCTTCATGGTGGCGGCCCCGCTGCTGACCGTGGGGGTGCCCGTGGACCTGCCCAAGACGGCGGCCAGTGCCCTGCCGGGTGACAATGAGGAACCGCTGACCGTCACACTGACAGCGGACGGGCGGGTGCAGATCCAGACCACGGACGTCGCGCGTGCCGATCTGATCGGAAAACTCAGGGCCATTGCGGTTGAGCGTACCAGTGACCGGGTGTTCCTGCGGGCGGACGGCGCAATTCCCTACGCGCAGGTGATGCAGGTGATGGGGGCGCTGAATGCCGGCGGGTTTTCGAATGTGGGCCTTGTGACCGATACCGGCGGGCCGACATTTGACGAAGGTGGAGAGTGAGGCCGCGCGGTGGATACCGGCACCAAGATCTCGGCGATTGCCCACGTAGGTCTGATCGGATGGGCGCTATTTGGCGGCACGTTCCGGTCCGAGCCTTTGCCTATGGCCGTTCAGGAGGTATCTGTGGTCACGGCTGAACAGTTTGCTGCGATGACCGCGCAACGCGACGCGCCCCAGGTTCCGTCGCCGCCCGCTGATTTGCAGCAGCCTGAAGAGCCCGAAGTGGCCAACGCCCCTGAACCGACACCCGAAGAACAACCAGAACCCGAGCCGATTGTCGCGTCCGAGCCCGAGCCTGATCCTTTGCCCGAGCCGGTGGAAGCCCCGCCCGAGCCGGAAGTGATCGAACAACCTCCGACGCTGGACCAGCCTGATACGGAAGTCGCTGCGCTGCCGACGCCGGGTCCGGAATCCCTGCCCAATTCCGCTGACAAGGTTGCGCCCGAGCCGGTGGCCCCGCCGCCGCCTGAGGCAAAACCGGATGACATCGAAACCCCCGCCGTATCCCTGGATGAAGGGGCCGAGACCCAGCAGGAGCAACAGGATCAGACCGCGCCCGAGGAAGCCACGGATCAGATCGTGACCGAGGCGGAAGAGACGCAGGAATTGTCGCCCCAGACTTCCCCGCGCCCCCGAACGCGTCCCAGCCGCCCGCAACCTCCGGCCGAACCCGTGGTGGCCGAAGCCCCGGAAGCCCCCGAAGAACCGGCGCAAAGTGACCAGCAGGCCATCGAGGATGCGCTGGCCGATGCGTTGGGACAGGATGACGCGCCATCGGGGCCACCGCTGACCAGTGGTGAAAAGGACGCGATGCGGCTGGCGGTATCGAAATGCTGGAATGTCGGATCGTTGTCGACGGACGCCTTGCAGACCGTCGTTGTGGTCGGCTTTTCTCTGACCCCGGATGGTAAGGTTGTTGGCGGCAGCTTGCAGTTGCTGGACAGCTCTGGCGGCTCTTCAGGGGCTGCAAAACAGGCCTACGAGGCCGCGCGGCGCGCTATTTTGCGTTGCGGAGCAAAAGGATACGACCTGCCTGCTGACAAATACGCGCAGTGGCAGGATATTGAGATTACATTCAATCCCGAGAGGATGCGGATCAAATGATGAAACTTCTGACCAGCCTCTTTATTGGCCTGACGCTTCTGTCGGCGCCGGTTTTTGCACAAAGCGGGCCGCTGCGGCTGGAACTGGATCAGGGTATTATCGAACCCTTGCCCTTTGCCGTTCCAAATTTCGTTCCGGACAGTCCTACCGCGGCGCAATACGCGCAGGACATCTCGCGCGTAGTTGCGGCGGATCTGACCGGCACCGGGCTGTTTCGCGAAATCTCGTCGGATGCGTTCATCAGTCAGGTGACAAGCTTCGAGGCCCCGCTTCAGTTTGCGGACTGGAAGGCCATCAATGCCGAAGCGTTGGTGACGGGCGCGGTCAACGTGTCAGGCAAAAAGCTGACCGTCCGTTTCCGGGTCTGGGATGTTTTCTCGGGTCAGGAACTGGGCAGCGGGTTGCAGTTTGCAGGCACCACGGATGGCTGGCGGCGCATGGCGCATAAAGTGGCCGATCAGGTTTATAGCCGGGTGACAGGCGAGGGCGGATATTTCGACAGCCGGGTTGCGTTTGTGTCGGAAAGCGGCCCCAAGGACCAGCGCCTGAAACGGCTGGCGATCATGGATTACGACGGAGCCAATGTTCAGTATCTGACCGACAGCTCTGCCATCGTTCTGGCCCCGCGCTTTTCCCCTACCGGCGAGCAGTTGCTTTACACAAGTTACGAAAGCGGCAGCCCCCGGATTTACGTTCTGGACGTGGGCCGGGTCAAACGGCGTGAACTCAAGACGCAGGACGGAACGATGAGTTTCTCGCCGCGCTTTTCGCCAGATGGGCGCTCGATCGTCTATTCGCTGATTCAGGGCGGTAATACCGACCTTTGGAAGATGGACCTTGCGTCGGGCCAAAGTGTCCGCCTCACGAACACGCCCGCAATCGAAACCGCACCTAGTTATTCGCCGGACGGTTCGCAGATCGTGTTCGAAAGCGACCGCTCGGGCACGCCGCAACTCTACATCATGCCCGCAGGCGGGGGTGAGCCGACACGCATCAGTTTCGGGCAGGGCCGGTATGGCACGCCGGTCTGGTCGCCGCGTGGTGACCTGATCGCCTTCACCAAGCAGAACAAGGGCCGTTTCCACATCGGTGTCATGCGTACGGACGGCAGTGAAGAACGCTTGCTGACCTCGTCCTTCCTGGACGAAGGCCCCACGTGGTCGCCCAATGGTCGCGTGATCATGTTCACCCGCGAGACCCAGGGCGCAAGCGGACGGGCGACGCTGTATTCGGTGGATATTTCGGGCCGGAACCTGCGCCCGGTCCGCACGCCGGATGGCGGCAGCGACCCGTCCTGGGGGCCTTTGCAGAATTGATCGGGGCAGCAGATCGGCAAAGTTCACATGAAACTCTGGCTGTGCTAAAGAGACGGCAATAAACAAACAAATCCACGAGGCACCTGAAATGAACGTATTGGGCAAAATCCTGGTCTTGGGCACGCTGAGCGTGATCGCGGCCTGTACCAACAATGATCCATCGGCACTGGGCGGCGGCGCAGGCGGCAGCGGTTCGATCCTGCCGGGATCGCCAAGCGACCCACGCTCGCCTGCCTATTTCCAGCAAACGGTCGGGGACCGGGTGCTGTTCGAGGTCGACCAATCCACCCTGACCGCGCAGGCGCAGACCGTTCTGCAGGGGCAGGCCGACTGGCTGATGGCAAACCCGGATTTTGTGGCGATGATCGAAGGTCACGCCGATGAACAGGGCACACGCGAATACAACCTTGCGCTGGGCGCACGCCGGGCGAACGCCGCGCGTGAATATCTGATCTCGCGGGGGGTGGCGGGTAGCCGTCTAACCACGGTCAGCTATGGCAAGGAACGCCCGATCGAGATTTGCAGCACCGAGGATTGCTATTCCAAGAACCGCCGCGCGGTGACGGTGCTGACCGGCTCAACACTGGGGTAAGATGATGCGAATTGCAGGATGGGTTCTGGCGGCGGTCGTGCTGACCGCCGGCGTGGCAAAGGCGCAGGATCAGCAGACGCTGGCGGATATCCGGCAGGAACTGACAGTGCTGCACGTGGAAATCCAGCGCCTCAAGCGCGAGTTTTCGACCACCGGCTCCCCGGCGCCGAACCTGTCCGGCAGTTCCGTACTGGAACGCGTTGACGCCATCGAGGCCGAGTTACAGCGCCTGACCCGGCAGACCGAACAGCTGAACCAACGTATCCAGAGCGTTGTGACCGATGGCACCAATCGAATTGGTGACCTGGAATTCCGGCTGGTCGAACTGGAAGGGGGCGATCTCAGCACGTTGGGCGAAACGTCGACCCTAGGCGGGGAAACCGCGACCGATGTCGCCGTCGCTCCTACGCCGATTGAGCCGACCAATTCGGGTCAGGGTGAACTTGCCGTGGGTGAACGCGCTGATTTTGATGCAGCGTCGCAGGCGCTGGCTGATGGTGACTTTCAGTCTGCCGCAGATGGATTCGCGCAATTCGACACCTCGTATCCCGGCAGTCCGCTTGCACCCGAGGCGCATCTGAGACGTGGCCAGGCGCTGGAAGGTCTGGGCGATACCCGTGAAGCCGCCCGGGCATTCCTGGCGAGCTTTACCGGTGATTCCGAAGGGGCCTTTGCCCCCGAAGCGCTGTTTGAACTGGGCGCCGCGCTGGGGCGATTGGGACAAACCGATCAGGCCTGTATCACGTTGGGCGAGGTTGGGGTGCGTTTCCCATCCTCCAGCACGGTCTCGGACGCCACGCAGGAAATGGCGTCTCTGGGTTGTTCTTGACCCGAAGTGCCGCTTCTCTGACAGCTCAGATCCGCGAGCGACTGCCGAAAACACTGCCGCGCCGTATCGGTGTGGCGGTTTCGGGCGGCGGCGACTCGGTTGCGCTGATGCATCTTCTGCATGGCATAGCACGGGCTGAAGGGGTGACAGTTCTGGCAGCAACCGTGAATCATGGCCTGCGGCCTGAAGCAGCGGCCGAGGCAGAAACGGTGGCCGCGCAGGCAGGAAGCCTTGGGCTGTCGCATGATACTCTGGTCTGGCAAGGGTGGGGTGGCAGCGGAAACCTGCAGGATCAGGCCCGTCAGGCGCGTTACGCGTTGCTGACGGAATGGGCCGGTCGCAATGGGGCGGAGGCCATTGCCCTTGGGCACACGGCAGACGATCAGGCCGAAACCGTTCTGATGAGGCTGGCGCGCGCGGCCGGCGTCACCGGCCTGTCATCGATGCCGTCTGTTCGCGCACGAGACGGGGTTTTGCTGCTTCGACCGATGCTGGATATCTCGCGTCAGGAACTGCGCACTTATCTACGCGGGATCGGCACTGATTGGATCGAGGACCCGTCGAATCACGATACCCGATTTGACCGGATCAAGGTGCGGCAGGCTCTGGCAAGCCTGGAACCGATTGGCATCACCGCGCAGTCTCTGGCCCGGGTGGCTGAAAATCTTGCACAAGCCCGTGATGCTTTGGCGCGGTATACGCAGGAATCCGCCCGCAAGATCACCGAAGTGAAAGACGGCGCTGTCTGCATTGATCCCGCAGGTTTTGTGGCTTTGCCGCGCGAGGTCCAGCGCCGCCTTCTGATCGCGACCATCAACTGGATAGCGGGAGAGGGGTATCCTCCGCGCCAGTCAAATGTGGATCAGGCGCTGGAAGCATTATTGAATCGCCGGACCAGCACCATCGGAGGCTGTCTGGTCTTCACAGAACGCGATAATGCGTGGATTTGCAGGGAACTAAAGGCGGTTCAGGGTGTATCAGCCGCGTGTAACCAGCCTTGGGACCGACGCTGGGTGGTGTCCGGCCCCACCATTCCAGATGCCGAAATCCGCGCGCTGGGCGAGGACGGGCTGAAACAATTACCGGATTGGCGTGAAGCACGCTTGCCCCGGCGCGCACTGATGTCCACGCCTGCGGTCTGGACAGGCGATACGGTCGTGTCTGCCCCGCTTTCCGGATCCCCAAATGGTTGGCATGCCGAAATGATGCCAAATTGGCCCGAGTTTTATGCTATGATTTTATCGCATTGAACCTGCCACAATCCTCTCTATTTTAAGGAGCAAGCGGCGGATCCTCACCTGCCGAAATCTGTTGGGAGATTTTTCTTGGGCAACGCTCGTAATATCGCTTTCTGGGTCGTTCTTTTTCTGCTGATCCTGGCATTGTTTAATCTGTTCAGCGGTCCTGGCGGATCGCTTCAGAATAACGAAAGAACCTATTCCGACTTTGTCAGCGCAGTTGAGGGCGGCGAAGTCAAGAATGTGACACTGGACGGCGAGCAGATTCGCTATACCACGCAAAGTGGTGCCAGCTATGTCACCATCAAGCCCGGCGATGCCGAAGTCACCAAACTGCTGATCGACAAGAACATCCCCGTGCGCGCTGAAAAGCAGCAACAGTCGGGTTTCCAGTCGTTCCTGATCACACTGCTGCCCTTCCTGCTGCTGATTGGTGTCTGGGTCTATTTCATGAACCGGATGCAGGGCGGCGGCAAAGGCGGCGCGATGGGCTTTGGCAAGTCCAAGGCCAAGATGCTGACCGAAAAGCATGGCCGCGTTACATTTGACGACGTGGCGGGGATCGACGAGGCGAAGGAAGAACTGGAAGAGATCGTCGAATTCCTGCGCAACCCGCAGAAATTCTCACGTCTTGGCGGCAAGATCCCGAAAGGCGCGCTGCTGGTTGGCCCTCCGGGTACCGGTAAAACGCTGTTGGCCCGTGCGATTGCGGGTGAGGCGGGTGTGCCGTTCTTCACCATTTCGGGCTCGGACTTTGTTGAAATGTTCGTGGGTGTCGGCGCATCCCGTGTGCGCGACATGTTTGAACAGGCCAAGAAGAACGCGCCCTGTATCGTATTCATCGACGAAATCGACGCCGTGGGTCGCCACCGTGGCGCCGGTTATGGCGGTGGTAACGACGAACGCGAACAAACCCTCAACCAGTTGCTGGTCGAGATGGACGGGTTCGAGGCCAACGAAGGCGTGATCATTCTTGCGGCCACCAACCGTAAAGACGTTCTGGACCCCGCGCTGCTGCGTCCGGGCCGTTTCGACCGTCAGGTCACTGTGGGTAATCCGGACATCAAGGGTCGTGAGAAGATCCTGGGTGTCCACGCCCGCAAGACTCCTCTGGGCCCCGATGTCGACCTGCGTATCATTGCACGCGGTACGCCGGGCTTCTCGGGTGCTGATCTGGCGAACCTTGTGAACGAGGCGGCCCTGATGGCTGCCCGTGTGGGCCGCCGCTTTGTCACCATGGAAGATTTCGAGAACGCGAAAGACAAGGTGATGATGGGGGCCGAGCGCCGCTCGATGGTTCTGACACAGGACCAGAAGGAAAAGACCGCCTATCACGAGGCCGGTCACGCCGTGGTCGGCCTGACCCTGCCGCTGTGCGATCCGGTCTACAAGGCGACGATCATCCCGCGCGGTGGTGCCCTGGGTATGGTGGTTTCGCTGCCGGAAATGGACCGCCTGAACTATCACCGCGATGAGTGTGAGCAGAAGCTGGCCATGACCATGGCGGGCAAAGCCGCCGAGGTGATCAAATACGGTGAAGATCATGTGTCGAACGGTCCGGCCGGTGACATCATGCAGGCCAGCCAGCTGGCGCGCGCCATGGTGATGCGTTGGGGCATGTCCGACAAGGTCGGCAATATCGACTATGCCGAGGCGCATGAGGGGTATTCAGGCAACACGGCCGGATTCTCGGTTTCCGCGCACACCAAGGAACTGATCGAGGAAGAGGTGAAGCGCCTGATTCAGCAGGGTTATGAACGTGCGCTCGAAATCCTGCACGAGAACGGTGAAAGCTGGGAACGCCTGGCACAGGGCTTGCTGGAATACGAAACGCTGACAGGTGACGAGATAAAGCGCGTCATGAACGGCGAATCGCCCGGCGAGGGGGATGACGAAGGCGACAACACCGACGAGGGTAGCGCGCCCAGTGTCACCGCGATCCCGAAGACCAAGGTCAAGAAGTCTCCGCCCGAAGGCGGGATGGAGCCGGAACCTTCGGCTTAAGAACACGGACCCGGGCAATGTCCCGGGTCTTTTTTCTTTCCAATCAAAAAAACTGGGTTTCTGTGCCGTGTTATCGCACACCGCCTGAAAGGGGTGACATGCCCGTATTGCGCCAAACCGAATACACCGCCGAAGTTACCTGGCTGGGGCACGTTCCTGCCGGCAATAGTATTCGGGCCAAGTCGGTCGAGAGGCTGGATCTGGATTTCGCGGGTGATCCCGGCGCGCGGCACGAAGGTGTGAACCGGGCCTCCTGCGTTCGCATGACAAACCTCTATCCGAAGGGAACGGAAATTCGAAATGTCCGGCAGTTGTCGGTATTGTCAGCCGAGCAACTGGACGAGATTGCTACGGAGATGAGCCTGACCCGGCTGGACCCGTCCTATCTGGGCGCCAGCCTGGTGTTGCGCGGAATTCCCGATTTCACCCATGTGCCGCCAAGTTCCCGTCTGCAGGCCGCAAATGGCCTGACGCTAACGATCGATATGGAAAACCGTCCCTGCATCATTCCGGGACGCGAGGTGGAGGCCGACCTGCCGGGACATGGCCCTGCCTTCAAACCGGCGGCGCAGGGGCGCAGGGGCGTGACCGCCTGGGTCGAACGTCCGGGTCAATTGAAGCTGGGTGACAGCATGAAACTGTTCGTGCCGGATCAGCGGGCCTGGGCACCTTCCGGTACCGGCGTTTCCGATTAGAAACGCGGTAAACACCCCGACGCCGTTTCGCGGCACAATTATGTCGGAATCCATAGCCATCCGTTTTGTACACGACGGTATGGATTGCACAGCGCCGACGCTCAGCGTCGGTTTTGCACGGCATTCAACCAGGGACCCTGCCCAATGAGCTATAAATCCGACATCGAAATCGCCCGCGAAGCGAACAAGAAGCCGATTCAGGAAATCGGCGCTAAAATCGGCATCGAGTCCACAGACCTGCTGCCATACGGTCACGACAAAGCAAAGGTCAGCCAGGACTTCATCAACTCGGTGCAGGACCGTGAAGATGGCAAGCTGATCCTGGTGACCGCGATCAACCCGACCCCGGCAGGTGAAGGCAAAACCACCACCACCGTTGGTCTGGGCGACGGCCTGAACCGCATCGGCAAGAACGCGATGATCTGTATCCGCGAAGCCTCGCTGGGCCCGAACTTCGGGATGAAGGGCGGCGCTGCAGGTGGCGGTTACGCGCAGGTTGTTCCGATGGAGGAAATGAACCTGCACTTCACCGGTGACTTCCACGCCATCACCTCTGCCCACTCGCTGCTGTCGGCCATGATCGACAACCACATCTACTGGGGCAACGAGCAGGCCATCGACATGCGCCGCGTCGTGTGGCGCCGCGTGGTCGACATGAACGACCGCGCCCTGCGTCAGATCACCTGCTCGCTGGGCGGTGTCTCGAACGGTTTCCCGCGTGAAGCAGGCTATGACATCACCGTGGCATCTGAAGTCATGGCGATCCTGTGCCTAGCAAACGATCTGAAGGATCTGGAGAAACGCCTGGGCGACATCATCGTCGCTTACCGTCGCGACAAGACGCCGGTCTACTGCCGCGACATCAAGGCTGAAGGCGCGATGACCGTTTTGCTGAAGGACGCCATGCAGCCGAACCTGGTGCAGACGCTGGAAAACAACCCGGCCTTCGTTCACGGCGGTCCTTTCGCGAACATCGCGCATGGCTGTAACTCGGTCATCGCCACCAAGACCGCTCTGAAAGTCGCCGACTATGTCGTGACCGAAGCGGGATTTGGTGCCGATCTGGGTGCCGAAAAGTTCATGAACATCAAATGCCGCAAGGCGGGCATCGCCCCGTCTGCCGTCGTGCTGGTTGCCACCGTGCGCGCGATGAAGATGAACGGCGGCGTTGCCAAGGCCGATCTGGGTGCCGAGAATGTTGATGCCGTGAAGTCGGGCTGTGCCAACCTGGGCCGCCATATCGAGAACGTGAAGTCCTTCGGTGTGCCGGTTGTCGTCGCGATCAACCACTTCGTCACCGACACCGACGCCGAAGTGCAGGCCGTCAAGGACTATTGCGCCGAGCATGGGGTTGAGGCGGTTCTGTCCCGTCACTGGGAACTGGGCTCGGAGGGATCCGAGAATCTGGCCAAAAAGGTTGTGGAAATCGCCGATGCCGGTACTGCGAACTTCTCGCCGATCTATCCGGACGACATGCCGCTGTTCGAAAAAGTCGAGACCATCGCCAAGCGCATCTACCGCGCTGACGAGGTGCTGGCGGATTCCAAGATCCGCAACCAGCTGAAGGAATGGGAAGCCGCCGGTTATGGCAACCTGCCGGTCTGCATGGCAAAAACCCAGTATTCGTTCTCCACCGATCCGTCCCTGCGTGGCGCGCCCACCGGCCACTCGGTTCCGGTGCGCGAGGTTCGCCTGTCCGCTGGTGCCGGTTTCATCGTGGTTGTCTGTGGTGAGATCATGACCATGCCCGGTCTGCCGCGCAAACCCGCCGCGGAAACCATCTGCCTCAATGACGCAGGTGAGATCGAGGGCTTGTTCTAAGCCGCTGAATGAGACATCTCGTGGTCCGGGGAATCCCTGGGCCATGAGGAGATTGCGATGCCCACTCTGACACTGCCGCAAGACTGTCTTTCCATGCAGGAATTGCGGGTTCAGATCGACAAGCTGGACCGCCAACTGATTGAGATGTTGGTGACGCGCGCAACTTACATTGACCGCGCGTCCGAGCTGAAACCGGGCGAGGGTCTTCCGGCCCGAATTCCTGAGCGAGTTGAAGATGTGGTGCAAAAGGTACGTGTGAGCTCGGACAGACTGGGCATGGACCCTGATCTTGCCGAAGATCTGTGGCGTATCTTGATTGATTGGTCGATTGCACGCGAAGAAAGTGTGCTCGGCCCTGACTGAATGACCGGGCGCTTCTGGCGCCCGATCCGCTTTTGAAAGAAGGGATCAAAGGATGGTAGCTCAAGTCATCGACGGCAAGGCCTTTGCGGCCAAAGTCCGCGCGCAGGTGGCCGATCAGGTTGCAAAGCTGAAAGAGGAAAACGGCATCACGCCCGGCCTGGCCGTGGTTCTGGTGGGCGAGGATCCGGCCAGTCAGGTCTATGTCCGTTCAAAGGGCAAAATGACCGTCGAGGTCGGCATGAACTCGTACGAGCACAAGCTGGATGCCGAGACCTCCGAGGCAGACCTGCTGGCGTTGATCGACAAGCTGAACAACGATCCCGCCGTGCACGGGATTCTGGTTCAGCTTCCGCTGCCCAAGCATCTGAACGAGGATCTGGTGATCAACTCGATCGACCCGGCCAAGGACGTGGATGGGTTCCATATCTCGAATGTGGGCCTGCTGGGTACCGGTCAGAAGTCGATGGTGCCCTGCACCCCGCTGGGTTGCCTGATGATGCTGCGCGACCACCATGGGTCACTGTCGGGTATGGATGCTGTTGTGATCGGCCGGTCGAACATCGTCGGCAAGCCGATGGCGCAACTGTTGCTGGGTGACAGCTGCACCGTGACCATCGCGCATTCGCGCACCAAGGACCTGCCGGACGTCGTGCGCCGCGCCGATATCGTGGTTGCCGCCGTAGGCCGCCCCGAGATGGTGCCGGGCGACTGGATCAAGGAAGGGGCGACCGTGATCGATGTGGGCATCAACCGGATCGAGCGCGACGGCAAGAACAAGCTGGTCGGAGACGTCGACTATGCCAGTGCGGCCGAACGCGCCGGTGCGATCACACCGGTTCCGGGCGGCGTTGGCCCGATGACCATCGCTTGCTTGCTGGCCAACACGCTGACAGCGTGCTGCCGCGCGAACGGTTTACCTGAACCCGAGGGCCTGACCGCTTGATCGCGGAAGATTGCGCGCAATTTCAGCGCTCAACCGATGCTTTGGAACGGCCGGGCAGGGGAAACCTTCCCGGCCGTTTCCTCATTGAGAGACAACATTAATTTTGAATAAACGGGTTTGAATGTGATCAAATCGGTGATAAGTTATTAAATCCAGTTGGTTAAATGCGAAATGCATGCCGCTCGAAGTGATTGTAACGGACCTCAGCGGATTGCCCGTCGGAACAATATGAAGTCAAAACTGAACCTGATCATAGCCGCTTGCACCCTTCAACGCGTGGTGGCTGGATTGGTTTTCGTTCCGCTGCTGGCTTACACTTTTCCACCTTTTTTGGACGTCGCATTGCCGTTCGGCATGCGATTGACATTCTGGGCCGGTGTCATGGCACTGGCAATCGCCGCGACATGGCTTTCCAGAAAGTTCATCTATGAACATCTGTCTCAGGACTATCTTTCGGCCCGAGACGTTGTCTTCTCTGCCGTCATCCTGATCCTGTTTACACCGGCATTGTGGCTTTTGGCCTGGCTGCTGTTCACGATTGGCGGACAGGAAGCCCCAGGTGCCCTGGCGGTCTTACCTTACGGGGTGCTGTTCTCGACCGGCCTGATTCTGGTCGGCCGGACGGAACCCGGACATCCAAAGCCGACCGGAGTGCCAGAGCAGATGCCGCGTCTGGTCAGACGTCTTCCGGCGGGTTTTCAGGGCCGGATCTATCGTCTGACGGTTCGGGATCACAATGTGGATGTCGTCACCTCTGAGGGTACGTTTACCATTCGATCGCGTTTTACGGATGCGATCGACGAGATGGAGCCGATCCCCGGTCATTGCACACACCGATCCCATTGGGTGACTGATGATGCAATTGTCAGCACCGAACGGACCGACGGAAAGACTTTCGTCCGGCTGCGTAACGGCGACCTTGTGCCGGTCAGCCGAAAATACAGACCCATGTTGGAACAGGACGGGCTGATCTGAACTAGCGCGGCATGGGAATGATCTGTGGCTGTGGCCCGGTCAGAATGGCTTTGGCCTGTTTGTCCATCAAGCCGGCCAAGGCCGCGTCGGTACTGCGCAGACCGCCCGTAAACGTACCGTAGGCCGGCATTATCAAACGCGCCTGATCCAGCAGGAACGCCGGCCGGGTGATGGACCGGCCACGCACGCGTAAGCTCGCCTTGGGGTGGTAGTGGCCCGAAACCTCGGCCCGGCCAGAGGGTTCGGCGATGTGGCGGAATACCAACGGTCCAAAGGAGCACTCGGACAGATGCGTTCCGCCCAGTTCGACAGGTCCGGGATCGTGGTTGCCTTCGATCCAGATCCAGTCCCGGCCAGCCTGCAGGGTGACGATCTGCAATTGATGGTCCGGGATCAATGACTGTGCGGCGTCCAGATCGTCGAAGCTGTCACCCAGGCAAATGACCGTCTCGGCGCGGGTGTGGTGCAGGTCCGCCGCCAGCCGCGTCAGCGTGTCCTGTGTGTCATAGGGCGGCAGCGCGGCCCCGCCGCGCCGGGCCATGCGCTCGGACTTGCCCAGATGCAGGTCGGACACGCACAGCAAATTCCGATCGGGCCACCACAACGCCCCGGACCCCAAAGCGTGCAGGGATAGACCGGCAAAGGTAAACAACAGGCTGTTCATGATCCGTTCTTTGCCTTTTTCCCGACCCAAGGCAAGCGGATTAGCCGCTCTCTAATCCCGCAGCCTGCAAAAGCCGCGCGCTTTCCTCGGCCAATAGCCGTTCTTCGGCGGCCCCTTTGACGGGCACTTTGCCGACCTCAAGAAACAGCGGCGCGGCCAGGGGGGAAACTCTGTCCAGCCGAAGAAGATCGATGCGGTCGCCGATGCGCGCAATCATTTCCTCGATCCGGCCGAAGTCCACCAGACCACGCATGGCCTCTTCGCGCGTGATCTGCATCAGCAGGTGGTCCGGGTCATATTTCAGCAGCGTGTCATACAGTATGTCAGACGAGAACGTTGCCTGCCGCCCGCTCTTGCGCTGGCCGCCGGTATTCCGTTCGATCAGCCCCGCGATTGTCGCCGAGGCGCGAAAGGTACGCTTCATCACCGCGTTGCCCGCCAGCCATGTCTCGAGCCCCGCCCGCAATGCTCTGTGTTCGAACAGGGGGCGCGGATCGGTCACCGCATCCAGTCCCCAGATCAGCGTGGCATAGTCGGTGGCGACAAAGCCCAATGGTGCCAGCCCGGTTTCCTCCATCCGTTTGGTCAGCAGCAGGCCCAGCGTTTGCTGGGCGTTTCGCCCGGCAAATCCGTAGACACACAGATTTTCGCGCCCGTCATTGGGAAAACTTTCGATCAGCAGCCGGTCGCGTTGGGGCAGACGGGACATGTTGCGTTGCAGGGCCAGCCACTCGGCGGTGTGCGGCGGCAATTGCGGCCAGTTGTCCTGGGCAAACATCCGCAAGATGCGGTCGCTCAACTGCGTGGAAGTGGCAAATTTCGTGCCGGAAAACGTGGCGATCTTGGGTTTGCGATCAGCGCGGCGACTGACCTCGACAACCATTTCGCGCAGGCCTTCATAGCGGACGATTTGCCCGCCGATCAGAAAGGTATCACCCTGCGTCAGCGAAGCGGCAAAGCCCTCTTCGACCTCACCCAGGGGTTTGCCGCCCCGGTTGCGTTTCAGGCGCACTTTCAGGGTGTCGGTATCCTGAATCGTGCCCAGATTCATACGGATACGCTGCGCGGCGCGCGGGTCGCGCAGTTGCCAACGGCCATCGGGGCGCTGCTGCAGTCGTTGCCAGCGGTCATAGGCGCGCAGGGCGTATCCCCCAGTGGCACAGAACTCCAGACAGGCGTCGAACTCCGGGCGCGACACTTGGGCAAAAGGCCCTGCCATCGTCATTTCCGCATAAAGGTCGTCCGCATCGAACGGCCCTGCGGCGGCGGCAATTAGAATGTGCTGGCACAACACGTCCCTTGGGCCGCGCCCGCGCGGTTCGCCATCCAGATCATGCGCCTGGACGGCTTCAAGCGCTGCGACGCATTCGACAACTTCGAACCGGTTGGCAGGCACCAGCAAAGCCTTGGAGGGGGCGTTGTATCGATGATTGGCGCGACCAATGCGTTGCACCAGTCGCTTGACGTTCTTGGGCGCGCCGATCTGGATCACCAGATCCACATCACCCCAGTCGATGCCCAGATCCAGGCTGCCGGTACAGACAATGGCGCGCAACTCTCCGCGCACCATTGCGGCTTCAACCCTTTCGCGTTGCTGCCGGTCCAGACTGCCATGATGAATGCCGATGGGCAGACCCTCGTCATTTGCGAGCCACAGGTTGTGAAAAAAGATCTCGGCCTGTGCGCGGGTGTTGTGAAAGATCAGTGTCGTCTTGTGTTGCCGGACCTGCTCCAGCACGGCCGGAATGGCATAGGCCGCGCCGCCGCCGGACCATGGTGGCATCTCGGTTGTTTCCAGCATCGAGATATCCGGGTCAGGGCCGGGGTCGGCCTGAATGATCCGGCAGGTGTCAGGATGGCGGGCAAGAAATCGGGCGATGGCATCGGGGTCTTCGACAGTTGCTGACAGGCCCACGCGGCGTAGGGCAGGGCACAGGCTTTGCAGGCGCGCCAGTGCCAGCATCAACTGATCGCCGCGTTTGCTTTCGGAAAGGGCGTGGATCTCGTCAACGATCACCCGCTGCACGCCTTTGAACATGCGCGGCGCGTCCTCGTACGAGGTCAGCAGCGCCAGACTTTCGGGCGTCGTCAGCAGGATATGCGGCGGATCCACGCGCTGGCGTTTCTTTTGCGTGGCTGAGGTGTCGCCGGTCCGGTCTTCGATCCGGATCGGCAGGCCGATTTCGTCTGCCGGGCCGCGCAGATTGCGCCGGATATCCGCCGCCAGCGCCTTGAGCGGCGAGACATAGAGTGTGTGCAGGCCCTCGTGCGTGCCATCGGCCAGTTCCGCCAGCGTCGGCAGGAAGCCGGCCATGGTCTTGCCGCCACCTGTGGGTGCGATCAGCAATGTCGCCGGGTCTTGTGCCCGGTCGAACATGTCCTGCTGATGCGGGTGGATGGACCAGCCTTTGGCTGAAAACCAGTCGGTGATCCGGGCGGGAATCTGCGTCATTTGCGCAGATTAACCGCCCTCGCGCCTGATTGGCACGGCGTTATTTGACGATTTTCTCGTCCTTGACGAACATGTTTGCCCAGGCCCGGTCGATCAGTTCGGGGCTCATCTGATAGGGGATGCCTTCGAATTCGCAGATCGCGATCATCTGGTCGATCAGGAAGATCGGCTGATAGTTCGCATAGATGTTGTTGATCGTGGGGTATTTGACCTTCAACAGATGCACCAGCGCGGCCTCGTCCAGCGGCATGCCGCGTTTGCGGGCAACCATGGCGAAGATTTTCAGGAAGTTTTCCTGGTTCGGACCGTCGATCTTGATCTTGAAGAAGATACGGCGCAGGGCGGCCTGGTCAAAGATCTCGTTCGGGTGGAAGTTGGTCGAGAAGATGACCAGCGTGTCAAAGGGAACTTCGAACTTTTCACCCGATTGAAGGCCAAGGATGTCCTTGTTTTCTTCCAGCGGAACGATCCAGCGGTTGACCAGCGCCTGAGGTGGTTCCGCCTGACGGCCAAGGTCGTCGACGATGAAGATGCCACCTGTCGATTTCAACTGCAGCGGCGCCTGGTAGGTGCGCGCGGTCGGGTTGTAGACCAGATCAAGCATGCTGAGAGACAGTTCGCCCCCGGTCACAACCGTCGGGCGCTCGCACTGAACATAGCGCGAATCGAACCGTTTGCGGCGGCGCAGGCTGTTGGGGTCATCGGGTTCCTGTTCGATGGCGGTATGGACGATCGGGTCATAGACGGTGATCACCTGCCCGGCATATTCGATGGCCCAGGGCACATAGACATTGTCCCCCAGCGCGTCGCGGATACCGTTCGAGATCGAGGATTTACCATTGCCCGGCGGGCCATACATCAGGATCGACCGGCCGGCGCTGACCGCCGGGCCCAAATGGTCAAGCAGGCTGTCGGGCAGAACCAGATGACCCATCGCACCGGTCAGTTGTTCACGCGTAACCTGAATGTTGCGAATCGACTGGCGCTTGACCTGCTCGCGATACACGTCCAGCGGTACTGGCATGGCGCCGAAATACTCCGACTGGCTCAACGCGTCCAGCGCACGCGCCTTTCCCGCATCGGTCAGTTGGTACCCCATTTCGTTGCCGCTGTTGGCGTTCAGGGTGCCGGTCGCCTCAAGCAGTTTCTGATCGCGGGTGATATCAACCAGTTCCTGCGTAACGGAACCCGGAAGACAGATGGCTGCGGCGATCTCGGACACGGTGTCGACGTTCTTGCGAAAGATCGTCTTGAGCAAAATGTCCCGCATCATCACCAGCGGAAGCTGCATTTCACCCAGCCCCTTTGGGGCAGGGGGGGCCATAACGGAAGTGGTCTGCATATTCATGAGCGTGGCTCGTCTATCCCGGTTTCACGTCAACGGGCCCTGAAAGGGCCGCTTGCGGAAAATTTGGCCCGCCTTTGTGGCAGGACCAAGGCGGGGGCAAGGCGCGCTGATGATAGTTCACGAACCGTAAACAGTTCCCAAAATCAGATACATGGCCAAAGCGCCTGCCAGGGCCAGACCCATTGGAAATTGCCGGCCACGGTCCCAGCTTTCCCAATGCGGTGCGATGCTGCGCAGACGGGTGTTTTTGGCCAGACGATGGGTTGCCACGGCGGCCAGAAGGGTCGCTGTCAGAACGGCCAACAGGATAAAAGCGTCGGCAAACCAGACGAAAGGAGAGGCCGCAGCCAGGAACTTGGCGTCTCCCGCACCCATGACCCCTGCCGCGTTCAGGACGATGCCAACAAGCAGAACAATGACAATATGCAGCAGTTGCCACAGATAGAGGGGCAAAGTGACGGATAGGGGGCCAATATTCCCGCTTAACCACTCCTGCGACCACGGCGGCAGGACAAACAGACCGATGACGACATAAACAATCGCCAGCGCCAGAACCGCGTGATTCTTGATCCGCATTTCACGCATATCAGTGAAAGCGACGTAAAAGCAGATTGGCAGCACAAATGGCAGGAACCACGCAGCTGCAACCGCAGGGATATGCATCAATCAGGCTTCCTCGAGCGCACGCAGCGAACGGACGGCTTCGTCGAAATGTTGCGGGTGGGTGGCAATGGCCTCGCGGAACAGGTTCTTGGCCGTGTTCACATCGCCTTGCTTGACCGCCGAGATCCCCATCGTATTCAGCAACTGGGCGCGCTCGATTTGGGTCATCGGAATAACCGGCATGGTGTAGTTTCTCTGGGCCGATCTGGCCAGGACAAGGTTGTTCTTGGCGGTGAACAGGGATTTGTCGTGCCGGATCGCTTCAGTAAACAGGCGTTCGGCCTCGGCATACTGGCCGCGTGTCAGCTTGGAATAACCCCAGTTGTTCATCACACTGCCCGGGCGCGTCGTCAGGCCCACGGCGGTTTCGTAGAAATGATCCGCCCGCTTCCAGCTTTCCTGCGAATCCGCCACCAACGCCTCGAGACGATAGCGCTTGAATGTCTCAAATGTGGGTGGAACCGAATCCAGCACAGCCTCGGCCTCTTTCCAGTTGCCGCCGCGAACCAGAGCGTCTGCATACTCGACCTTGTCCGCGTTGGTCGAGCCTTTCATGCCTGTAACCTTCTTCCACGCGGTAGAAGCTTCGGTTGTGCGTTTGGCGCGTGACAGGGATATCGCCAGACCCCGCTGCAGGTCGATGCGATCAGGGTTCTTGGTGGCCGCATTGTGGAAATATGTGACCGCCTCGTTCGGGTCGGCCGCACTCAGCAACACGTCATTCAGATTGGTTTCATCAATGACGTTTACTTCCTGAAATGTACGCTCGACCTTTTCTTCTTCGGTCTCTTTGGCGCATGCCGATACAATCAATCCGCATATGACGATCGACGGAATCAAGAATTGTTGGCGCATTTTTGCGTCCTTTACTGCTCTTGCCTCTGGTTACGGGAGCTTGCGAAGCGTAAATTGCCCGTCGCCTTGCTGCTCCAGCGTATATTCTTGTTCTTGTGAGGTATTATTATCAGGATTTTCCATTTTTGCGAGTGCTAACCGCAGATTGTCGCGGATTGCGTCACTTTCGCCATTGTCCAGCGCATAAGCGCGCTGAAACACCTGAGCCGCTTCCGGATATTGCCCGGTTTCCATCAGCAGAACGCCCAGATTGTTCCAGGCCACCGGCCAATCGGTATCATCCTTGACGGCCCGTCTCAGCAGGGTTTCGGCTTGGCCAAGGCGCTTCAGGCCCAGATTTGCCGTGCCCATCGATGTCAGGATTTGCGGCGTCATCCCCTGTTCCAGAGCGGCGCGGGTAAAGGACTTGAGCGCCAGTTCGTACTCGCCGGCGGCCATCAACCGGTTTCCAACCTCAATTTCGTCCTCGGCCTGTCCTCCGGCGTCAATGCCCGGAGCCTCCAGATCGCCGGAACGATCGGTCTCTGTGCAAGAGGCCACCATGGCGAAAACCAGGGTGACCTGAAAGATGCGGCGGAGCCCGGTCCGGGCGCAGCATCGAAATGGGTTCATCAGGTTACTACCGGCCGAAAGTCGAAATAACGTTTGCCGAAGGCCCGACAAGAATAACCAGCAAAGGCGGAACTGTCAGTCCCATTGTGACAAGCGTCATTTTGGTTGGCAGCTTGTTCGCAGCCTCTTCCGCGCGCATGACGCGCTTGTCGCGCATCTCGCCCGCATACACCCGCAGGGCTTCTGCAATTGATGTACCAAAAGTCGCCGACTGGATCATCACCGTGACGAACGAGTTGACGTCCTGCACGCCACAACGGGTGCCAAAGTCACGCAGGACGGTATCCTTGTCCTTACCCGCTTTCATTTCGTAAGCGACGATCTCGAACTCCTGCGAAATGTCGGGGTACGAGGCTTTCATTTCGTTGGACACCCGGACTATGGCTTGATCGAGGGACTGACCAGCCTCCACACAGACCAGCATCAGGTCAAGCGTGTCGGGAAAGGCTTGCGTAATCTTCTCTTTCCGCTCTTCGATGCGGCGCGTGATCCAGTATTTGGGGATCATGTAGCCGACACCGCCGGGCACCAGCACGCGCACCAGAATTTGCTGGGTGGTGAATTCCTGCGTTCCCGCGAACACCGTTACCAGCAGAACGCCGACAATGATGCCGATGATCCCAAGGGAGAACTGTGCAAAGTGGAAAAACCGCACCGCATCCTTGGTCTGGTACCCTGCCTGCCGCAGCTTGAGCTGCATTGCCGACAGCTCTTCCTGATCTTTCGGTTCCAGAAAGGTCGCGAATTTTTCAAGCTGCTCGTTCCGACCGGCGTTCCGCAACTGGTCTTTCTTGGCCTTTTTTCCCTTCTTGGGCGCGGCATTCGAACGCTGTAACTTCTTGAGCGGATCCTCGGGCTGGTTCAGCATCAGAGGGATAGTGACCAGGATCATGAACAACCCCAGAACACCGACCACGATCAGTGGTCCGAACTCGCCCAGATGCTCGGTCAGCAAGTCATTGATGCGGGTCAGGAATTCCATTGCCGTGCCCTCAAACCTTGATGTTGGTGATGATTTTCATGACGATCAGGTTCAGCGTCAGCGTGATGCCAACAAAGAAACACATCGGAATGAACCATGGATGGTCGAGAACGCCGTCGTAATAACCGGGATCCTTGACCAGTATGAAAGCCAGACAGCCCAGCGGGAAGGCCGACAGGAATTTACCGGACCACTGTGCCTCGGCCGTGATCGCCTTGACGCGGCGAAACAGGCGGAATCGGGCACGGATAACCTGTGCAAGACCGGCCAGAATCTCTGCGAGGTTACCGCCGGATTGCTGCTGGATGCCCACGGCAACCGCCAAAAACCGCAAATCCTGCATGTCCAGACGTTCGGCCATGTCTTTCAAGGCTTCGCCAACGTCGCGGCCATAGGCGCATTCATCGGCGATGACGCCAAACTCGGTTCCCAGCGGGTCCTGAACCTCGGTGGCAACAACCTGAATCGTTGAGACGAAGGGGTTGCCGACACGCAGCGAGCGAACCATCAGTTCCACGGCTTCGGGCAATTGTTCTTCGATCATGCCCATGCGTTTCTTGGCCTTTTGGTTCACCCACGCATAAACGCTGCCAACACCGATTGCGACGGAAATGGCCGCCCGTAAGGCGGTATCGGTGGCTGTGCCGATGCTAAGCCCCATGAACGCGACCCCGGATACAAGGCACATGATCATGATCAATTGACGGGGCGAAAACGCAATCGCCGCCTTCTGCGCCTTGTCGGCCAGAAGGGAATAGAGCGGGATGCTCTGCGATTTCATATGCTGCTGCATTTCCTTGCGCAGCTGTTCCAGAACCTGTTCACGCCCGACACCTTTGTCGAGCATGTCGAGGCGGCGGTTTACCCGGCTGTTAAGGCTGATGGATTTGCCGAACGCGACCAGGTAGATACCTTCGACCAGGGCCAGAACGCCCACGAAGATCGCGACATAGATCAATGCCTCCATAGGCAGTTGCATATCCTTGATCTCCTACATTGTGGTTGGGTCGTAAATGGACGCGGGCAGGTCAAAGCCCCACAGACGGAAGCGCTCGGAGTAGTGGCTGCGCACGCCGGTTGCGGTGAAGTGACCGATAATCTTGTTGTCAGGTGTCAGGCCAACACGTTGAAAACGAAAGATTTCCTGCATGGAAATCACATCGCCTTCCATCCCGGTGATCTCGGTGATCGATGTCATGCGGCGCGAACCGTCCTGCAAGCGGCTGGCCTGTACGATCAGGTTCACAGCGCTGGCAATCTGGCTGCGCACGGCCTTGATCGGCATCTCGATCCCGGCCATCGCGATCATGTTTTCCAGACGCGAGATCCCGTCGCGGGCCGAGTTGGCGTGGATCGTGGTCATTGACCCGTCGTGGCCGGTGTTCATGGCCTGCAACATGTCGATCACCTCGGCACCGCGCGTCTCACCCACGATGATACGGTCGGGGCGCATCCGCAGGGCGTTTTTGAGACAGTCTCGCGGGCTGACCTCACCTTTGCCTTCTACGTTGGGCGGGCGACTTTCCATCCGGCCCACATGGGTCTGCTGCAGCTGAAGTTCGGCTGTATCCTCGATCGTCAGGATGCGTTCGGCGTCGTCAATGAAGCTGGACAAGGCGTTCAATGTGGTCGTTTTACCAGAACCTGTACCACCCGATACGATAACGTTCAGGCGCGTAGACACCGCAGCTTGAAGATAGGCAGCCATTTCTTCGCTGAACGCACCGAAATTGACCAGATCATCGATGCCCAGCTTGTCCTTTTTGAACTTACGAATGGATACCAGAGATCCGTCCACCGCAATCGGCGGCACCATGGCGTTGAAACGCGATCCGTCAGCAAGACGGGCGTCAACATAAGGATTGGATTCATCGACCCGGCGACCCACGGCGGACACGATCTTGTCGATGATCCGCATCAGGTGCTTTTCGTCCTTGAAGGTGATGTCGCTGAGTTGAAGCTTGCCATCGCGTTCCACGAAGATCTGCTGCGGTCCGTTCACCAGAATATCGTTGACCGTGTCATCCTGCAGCAAGGTTTCCAAAGGCCCAAGCCCGGTGACCTCGTCATAAAGTTCCTTGTTGAGCTGCGAACGGTCTTCGCGGTTCAGAACGATGTTGCGCGATTCGAGAACTTCGCTGGCAATGGCGCTGATTTCGGCCCGAAGCTCAGCCTCGGCGGCTGATTCCAGCGCCGAGAGGTTCAGGTTTTCAAGCAATTCGCGATGCAGATCGATCTTGATTTCACTCAAGCGTTCCTTGCGCTTGCGGTCACGGTCGGAAGATGAGGCCTCGGCGGCCTTTTTTTGCACCGGTTTGCGGACAACCGCCGTTGTGGCAGAGGCAGGAGCGTTTGCCGCGGCCGGGGCGGCCTCTGGGGCTTTGGCCGCAGTCTTGACCGGCTGCGCATCAGGCTGCTTCTTGTATCTCGAAAACATGACGGCTGTCCCCTTGAGAAGTTGTTACGCGGCTTCCGCGTTGCTCGAGCCCAGGCTGTGAAGCGACTTGGCCAGTTTGGCGATTTCCCGCCGCAGTGGGTTCTTGGCGGCAGATTTTGCAAGCGGCAGGCCGTGATCGCCGGCTTGCAGAACAGGTTTGCCACCTTCGGGCAGTTGCAGATCGATGGAGATTCCCAGGCTTTCGCCCATGCGCTTGACCCGGCCCTTGCCGTTCAGATCCGTGAATTTTGGCGCCCGGTTCAATGCAAAGCGCAGCTTGTTGAAGGGCAGCTCCTCGGCCTGCAAGGCACGCTTCAGGCGCAGCGCGTTCTGGGCGGACCGCATATCCAGCTCGATCAGTGCAAAATAGACATGCGCCGCCGCCAGCACCGTTTCGGACCAGTGCACCAGCGTTTTTGGCATATCCACGACCACATAGTCGAAATGCTTGCGTGCGGTGTCGATGACGCGCTGAATATCCTCCGGCGTAATCAGGTCCAGCGGCACAATGTCGGAAGGCGAGGTCAGAACCTGCAGTTTTTCTTCATATGTCTGCAGCGCCTGGGAAAAAACATCGTCGTCCATGGACGCCGTGTCCGACAGCATTTCAAACACTGTCTCGCGACGCGGCAGGTCCAGATAGGTGGAAACTGTGCCAAATTGCAGATCCAGGTCAATCAGGCAGACGGTCGGTGCTTCTTTGTCCGAAACCGTAGCCAGTTCCCAGGCAAGATTGACCGCCAGAGTGGTCGAACCTACGCCTCCGGCCAGGCCGTGCACCACAAACAGCGCGCCTTCTTTTGATTCGCCCTGGGTCAGCGGAACTGCCGCCGCCTGGGGCGCGGCAACCGGATCGGGCTGTTTCATGCGCTCGATGGCTTCCTGCAACTCGCCTTCGGGCAGCGGGTACGGGACAAATTCATCGGCACCTTTGCGCAGCAGCTGATGCAGCAACGCAGGTGTGACATCTTCGGCGATCAGAACAACTTTGATTTTCTTGTCCTTGGCGCGGGTGATGATTTCACCCATCAGCGTCAGGTTGTCTTCGTCTTCCCCGTCGATTGCAAGTGCCACAAATTCAAGAGAATCTGCCTCGGGCTGGCCGAAAAAAGCCAGTGCCTCAGCAAATCCAAGATCGCCCCAGCGTTCACCCAGCGCAACTTCCATGTCTTCGATCAACAGATCGAAGTTCTGGACATCACGGCTGATTGTGCAGGCCAGAATGGCGTTATTTTCGTCTTGCGGCGCGGCGCTTGTCATTAACACAATCCTCGTAGTGAGGGCTTGGCAAATCTTACAAACACAAGCGGTCTGGTCGGATTGGCTGTCGCCCCGATGCGGTCAAATCTGGCCGCAGGTCACCCAATTGTTGACAACGTCTCTTGGAAGTTGGGCGAGAATTGGGCGTAAAAGAACAAATTGTAGGGAATTGGGCGACGATGTCGCCCAAAACCAGTTTATTGTTCGGATGTAACGCCAAGGTTTGTTGCGCTGCTCAGTTGTGTTGCGTAAGTCGCGCTCGCAACATACTCGCGATAGACGACCTGGGCGTACTTGCCGTCCAGAATCAGCGGATCGCGATCCAAGAAGCCCGACACCTCGGTCACGGTACGGCGGTTGCGCCGATCCCGGTTTGGCGTGTCGATCAGCGGGCGCGCTTTGCCAAAGGACACAACGGCCTCTAGGCGCGATCGCGAGATGCCCTGCTGAATCAGGAAGGCAACCGCAGCATTGGCGCGCCGTTGACCCAAAGCCTTGTTATAGGCCGTTGAGCCGACAGCATCCGTGTGGCCGTACACGCGGAACCGAGCCTCAGGGAATTGCTTGATCCAATCCGCCTGCTGCGCCAGGATTCGCTGTGCCGAAGCATCCAGTTGCGAACTGTTGAAGGCAAAATTGATCTGGGTTGGAACCTCGGCCGCAAACCGCTGAGCCAGGATCTGGGCATAGGACAACTCACCATTCATCACCTGGATATTGTTGAGAGTTGCGTTGCCGAAAGCGCCCGAATCGATTTCGTAGCCCGCTTCCCGTGTACAGCCTGCGACAGCGACCGACAGACATAGTGTCATCATCCACTTTTGCATGGGTCCTATCCTCCTCATCAATCCAGGACGTAGCCGTAAGAGCTGCCATAGCCCTGTTTGGCCACTTCTGTTGCGGCGCCTGCACCGGCACGTGTTGTCCGGGCGGTCTTGCCATTCACGAACAGATCGAATTCGCTGGGCGGTTTGACCCGATCGGTGGGCAGAGCTAGGGCCTCACCCCGCGTCGGCGACACAAGATGTGCGGTGATGATAATAACCAGTTCGCTTTGCTCGCGCTGGTATTCGGCGCTCCGGAACAGGGCACCCAGGACAGGCACATCGCCAAGCCACGGGATCTGGTTGTTCAGGTCGGCAAAGTTGTCTTGGATCAGCCCGGCGATAGCAAAGCTCTCACCGTCGCGCAGTTCAACCGTCGTGCTGGTCTGGCGTGTGATAAAGCTTGGAACGTTGTCGCCATTGATCGTGAAGTTCGAGCTGTTATCGATCGCCGAGACAGACGCGGCCATCTCCAGATTGATCAGATCGCCGTCGACAACACGTGGGATGAAGTCTATTTCGACACCGAAGGCCTTGTATTCAATGGTAACGACACCATCGTCCTGCGGAACCGGGATGGGTACTTCGCCGCCGGCCAGGAATGTCGCTTCTTGCCCGGACAGTGCTGACAGGTTGGGTTCAGCCAGGCTGCGGGCCAGGCCTTTGGCCTCAAGGGCCTCCAGCAACAGGCGAACCTGGGTCGAACCTGCGCCAAATCCAAACAGGATCGCACCTGTGTTGGACTGCACGGCGGGAATGTTGTTGCTCAGTGCGTTCTGCAATGCCAGCGAGTTGTTCAGCGTGTTGATACCGCCGGTCACATCGCCGCCACCGAAGCCCAGCGATGCTGACAGGCTCTTGGCGACCGAGCGGTTCATCTCTGCAAACCGGACTTTCAGCATGACCTGCTGCACGCCGCCAACGCTCATAAGGTTCGAAACGCGTTCCGGGGCATAACGCTCCGCCAGTTCCAGCGCGCGGGCCAGCTTTGCCGAGCTGGACACGGTACCGGACAGCACGATGCCGTCATTTGCCGTACGCACCTCGACCCGCTCATCGGGCAGGATCTGGCGCAGCCTTTCCTTGAATTCGGTCACATCCGGTGCCACACGAACGCGAACGTTCGTGATCAGATTGCCGACGCCATCGAACAACGTCAGCGTTGTGATGCCAGGAGCCTTACCAAGAACATAGATCGTGCGGTCCGAAAGCGACGAGATGTCGGCGATACCCGCGTTGGCGATGCTCAGTTCTGCGAACGGCTCTTCACTCTCAACAACAATTGCGCGATTCATAGGGACATCCAGCGTTTCCGCTGTGCCTTTTTTAACCACGCGAATATTTTGTGCCCAGGCGGCATCGCCGACCGGGCTCACAACAAGCGCCAACCCCAGCAGGGTTGCGCTGATCCAGGAACGTATTGTCATGTGACCTGCCTCTCCGATCACGCCTCGTTTTTGGGTCTATCGCCCTCTAATACGAAACACTGCGCGAATTCAGAATTTATTGCAATAATCAATGGTTTCTGGATTGTTCCTTATGTGGGGAATGGGCAACAATCAAAATAGAAAGAGCCGCGCAGATTGCGCGACTCAAGTCCGTAACGCTCTGATTTAACGTCAGTTTGTGCAGGGAATTGGGGTTTCGACGATCTCTCCGCCGCGGCGAGTCCGGATCGTACACACTCTTTCCTGGGCTTTTTTCGGAGCAGGCGCCGCCTCTTTAATACCCAACAGTTTTCGCTGGTCGACTTCGATTGCCGCGGTGATGGCCTCGTCCTCGACCCCAACCAAGGCAAGGGACAGGCGGCCGGTACTCTGGGCCTGGGCCAGCGAGATGGCCTGTTCCGGTGTAACGGCCACCGTGACCGTACGTGCAATCGTTGTGCCCGTGACGTCCGAGCCTGCGGACTGATCAATAGCAACCAGTCTGATACTAGGAAGGATCAAACGTGTGAGTTCACCGCTGGCACCCTCGACCGTGCCTCGCAACGAGCCGGTCCAGATAATGTCGACGTCGTCTCCTGGGCGCAGAAATCCGGATACGCCGGACGCAACATCAACGCTGATGGCAAAGGCCCGCTTGCCTTTTTCCAGGCGCGAGGTCAGACCCGCGGCTTCGCCCGGCCGGGTAATCTTGACCTCCATGATAGCTTCGTCTTTTTCCATGGCCCTCATGACATAACGCTCATTGTCTCCGGTCTCGGGGAACAGGACGGTCATTTCCGTGAATGTGCCCTCGGGGATCGCGTTTTCGGGCCAATCGACGATACGCACATCTTCTTCCTTTACGCGTTCGCCATACTTTAGCGAACGGTTGGACACGATGACGCTGACGGTCGGAATTACATTGACGTTCGCGTTTGCCAAAGCTTCCTGGGCTGCCAAACGCTCGCGTGCGAGAGCATCCTGATAGGCGGCGATATAGTTGCGCGCCATGTAAACCGCGCCGCCGGCCAGAGCCACCCCGACGATCAGAACAAGACCAAACACAGCTCGCATGCGCGCACCTCATATTTTCGATGGCCAGAGTCATTTCGGCCAGTGGGAAACTTTGAAACAGCTTATTTCCTAAACAGGAATTGTGTCGAAATGTAGGACAAAGAAGACATTTCTATCACTGTTCCACGATTGTAGGGCGAGTTGGCAACACACTCAGGTCAAGCGCAGGCCCCGGGGGGCTACGTTTCAAACGTCCAGCGTGAAGAGCCCAGAGTTGGCTGAACTATGCTTGGAAACCTTAGGCAGTAGCTCAGCTACCGCCGCCCGCGGTCCCTGAAACAACGATCCCGCCAGGCGCGTTGTTGGATCCGGTACTGATGGTCCCGCTGGACATCGCCGAGCTGGTGTTCCCGCTCAGGCTGATGGTTGCTGTCTGGATACCGAAGTAAATCAGTGTCGCAAGCGCAATGATTATGGCAGTCAGAACGACCCAGTCGACGGTGACAGCACCGTCTTCAGAGGTGATAAAGGTTTTCGTGAACCTGATCATTGCGGGTCGCTCCAGTAAAGCAGGGTCGGGGCAGAACCGACCAATAGAATCTGTTCATGTACAACCTTTGCTGATGCACACATTATGTTTTGCTTTGCCGGAATGGCGTGAATTGGGCAAAACATTGAATAATATGACGTATTTGGATTTCTTTGAGGTGCGCATGGCCGTGACCGCGCCTGATTTTCGCTCGGTTGCCAAATCGCCGATGCCTTGCCTGGCCGGTTCTTGAGTTCACGGTTCCAAGAGAAAAGCCGCGCCAGTGTTGGCGCGGCCTGTTTCCAGTTCTGGGAATTGTCTGGTTTAGTTGGTGCCCGAACCGGTGATACCACCTGAAACGGTACCATCGCTGGTGCCGGTGTTAATGGTTGCGCTGCTCAGCGCGGCGTTCACGTCGGTTGCCATGCCCTGTGCGCCGTTGGCGATCTGCTGGTAGGCCACGGTGCCCAGGCCGATGACTGCTGCGGTCAGAACGACCCAGTCAACTGTCACGGCGCCGTCTTCGTCTTTGCGGAAGTTCTTGATGAACTTGATCATGTTACGTCCCTCCTAAAGGATCTAAGTCAATTAACCTTGGCGTCTTTCAGAGCTTTCTCTCTCAGTCCGCTCATGACCGTCTCGGTATGGATATATGTTTGACTGTTGTGCGTGGCAGGAATTGGGCCAAACACAGTTTTTTTGCGCTTCGTCTTAACTTTTTGGTCACGAATTCGATATCTAATTGAAAAAGAACAAAAAAAATTTTCAACGTGACGGTATTGACCTTCGCAAGAGATGCAAAATTGCGCCAAATGAGGCGAAATTGCCCCAATTCGCTTTGTTTTTCTGGCCTTGCGGCCGGATTCGAGGTTCAAATTCGTCAAAAGAAAACAAGAGGCAGGCAAAAAATGAATCTCCGGTACGCAATCACATGCGCCGGCGTGTCGGCATTTCTGATATCGGGCACGGTTCCGGTGATCGCCGCCGATATCGAGCCGAGAGGCGTCTATAAAAGGATCAAGGCGCCAAAGCCCGGAACACGCCCGCGCATCACCGTTCAGATCACGGCTGAAGAACATGCATCCCAGCCTTTTGCCCCCAGCACCGGGGCCGAGCTTGAAACGCCTGAAGTGGTCAAGCGCACCGCGCTTCCGCCTGAGAACCTGCCGGGGACGAACAGCCCAGAAAAGCCCGTCGGTTCCTACACAGCCTTCTGGGACAAGATCTCGCCGGAGCTGGCTGAAGCCGGGGCAGGGCGGCTGGATATGGCGATCAATGCGCTTTCATCCACAAATGTTGCTTCACCACGTTTGCAGACCCTTCAAAACATCGCGCAGCTTCAGGGGATCGACATTCTGCGCTCGACAGTGGGAACCAAGGTTTCCCCGGCACTTGTCCTTGCGGTGATTTCCGTGGAATCGGCCGGCCGGGCGGATGCTGTCAGTTCAGCCGGTGCGCAAGGACTGATGCAACTGATGCCCGCCACGGCCGAAAGGTTCGGTGTTGAGGACAGTTTTCAGCCCTCGCAGAATATCGCGGGTGGTGTGAAATACCTGAACTGGCTGATGGGGGAATTCAAAAACGACCCGATTTTGGTGCTGGCCGGATATAATGCGGGCGAAGGGGCCGTTCGCAAACACAGTGGTGTGCCGCCTTATGCGGAAACCCGCGATTACGTGCCAAAAGTGCTTGCAGCGTTTCAGGTGGCGCGCGCGTTGTGCTCGACCCCGCCGGAACTGATCTCGGATGGCTGCGTTTTTCAAACGCTAAACTGAAAATGGCCCGCGAGTCGGCGGGCCATTCAAATTCAGGTCAATCAGCCGACGATCGTGGCCTGGGTCGAGGCCCGCATATCGTCTTCGCTGACACCGTCGGCCAGTTCGACAATCTTCAGGCCGCCTTCAACCACATCCAGCACGCCCAGATTGGTGATGATGCGATCCACTACGCCCTTACCTGTCAGCGGCAAGGTGCATTCCTTCAGCACTTTTGAGTCGCCATGCTTGTTGGTGTGATCCATGACCACGATCACACGACCGACGCCGGCGACCAGATCCATCGCGCCGCCCATACCCTTGACCAGCTTGCCGGGGATCATCCAGTTGGCCAGATCGCCCTTTTCGTCCACTTCCATGGCACCCAGAATCGCCGCAGCGATCTTGCCGCCCCGGATCATGGCAAAGGACGTGGCGCTGTCGAAGTAGGACGTGCGGGACAGCTCGGTGATCGTCTGCTTGCCCGCGTTGATCAGGTCGGGGTCTTCTTCACCCTCGAACGGGAATGGACCCATGCCCAGCATGCCGTTCTCGGATTGCAGAGTGATGTCCTTGTCACCCACGTAGTTCGCCACCAGCGTCGGAATGCCGATGCCGAGGTTCACATACATGCCGTCTTCCAGCTCTTCCGCCGCGCGTGCGGCCATCTGATTGCGGTCCCAGGGCATTATGCGTCCTCCTTCTTGCGGGTGGTGCGCTGTTCGATGCGCTTTTCGTGGCTACCCTGAATGATGCGGTGCACGTAGATGCCGGGCAGATGGATCCCATCCGGGTCGAGCGAGCCGCGCGGCACGATCTCTTCAACTTCAGCGATGCAGATCTTGCCGCAGGTCGCGGCAGGTACATTGAAGTTGCGTGCAGTCTTGCGGAAAATCAGGTTGCCGGTGTCATCGGCCTTCCAGGCCTTGACGATGGCGAGATCGGCAAAAATGCCTTCCTCCATGATGTAGGTCTCGCCGTTGAAGTCCTTGTGTTCCTTGCCGTCGGCAATCACGGTGCCCACGCCGGTCTTGGTGTAAAAGCCGGGGATGCCCGCGCCGCCGGCTCGCATACGCTCGGCCAGAGTGCCTTGCGGGTTGAACTCCAGCTCCAACTCGCCGCTCAGGTACTGGCGCATGAATTCGGCGTTTTCACCGACATACGAGCTGATCATCTTTTTGACCTGCTTCGTCTGCAGCAGGATGCCGATACCGAAATCGTCGACCCCGGCGTTGTTGCTGGCAAAAGTCAGATCCTTGGCGCCCGATTCCCGGATCGCCTCAAGCAGCAGTTCGGGAATACCGCACAGGCCGAAACCGCCCGCCGCAATCAGCATGCCATCCGACAGCACCCCATCGAGCGCTTCAGTGGCATTGGCATAGATTTTCTTCATGGAAAACTCCCCCAATGACATGGTGATGCGGCAGGTTGTGCCGCCACGTCACGGGGAAGTCAATGAAACCAGAGGGCAATGGTATTTCTACCTAGCCCCGTCTCAGCCCGCCTTCTTGGCTGTCTTCTTGGCAGCGGCCTTCTTCTTTGGCGCAGCTTTTTTCTTGGTGCCCTTCTTGGCCGCCCGCTCGTTGACCAGTTCAACGGCCATTTCCTGCGTCACGTCTTCGGGTTTTACGTCCTTGGGAATGGTCGCATTGACCTTTTCCCATTTCACATAAGGCCCGTAGCGCCCGTCCAGAACCTGCATCGCGCCGCCATCGGGATGCTCGCCCAGTTCCTTCAGCGGTTTGGCTGCCGCACTACGGCCCCGACCGGGGTTGGCCCGTTTTTCGGCCAGCAGTTCCACGGCCCGGTTCATCCCGATCTCGAACACGTCATTAGGGTCTTTGAGGTTGGCATAAACCGGTTTGGCTTCATCGGCCAGTTGATGCATCAGGTAAGGCCCGAAGCGACCGAAATTCGCGCTGATCATTCCACCTTCGGGGTGTTCGCCGATCTGGCGGGGCAGGCTGAGAAGGGTCAGCGCCTTGTCCAGATCCATGTCATCCTTGCTCCAGCCGCGCGGCAGCGACGCACGGGGGGGTTTCTTGTTCTCCGGCGTCGGCTCGCCACGCTGGACATAAGGACCAAAGCGGCCGGACTTCAGCCAGATCTCATCACCCGCGTCCTCGCCCAGAAGACGTTCGTCGCCTTCCGCGCCTTCACCGGCGATCGGACGGGTATACGTGCATTCCGGGTAGTTGCCGCACCCGACGAATCCGCCGGTGCGCGACGTCTTCAGGTGCAATTGCCCCACGCCGCATTTCGGGCAGATCCGCGGATCCGACCCGTCCTCGCGCGGCGGATAAAGCTGCGGTGCCAGCGCTTCGTCCAGCTTGTCCAGCACTTCCGAAATGCGCAGCTCCGAGGTCTCGCCGATTGCAGCCGAAAACTCGCGCCAAAACTTGCCCAACAGATCCTTGTAGTCGCGATCCCCGGCGCTGACGTCGTCCAGCTGTTCTTCCAGATTGGCGGTGAACTCATAGCCCACGTATTGTCGGAAGAAATTCAGCAGGAAGATGGTGACGATGCGGCCCTTTTCTTCAGGGATCAGCCGGTTCTTGTCCTTGCGCACATATTCCCGGTCCTGGATCGTCGTCACAATGCTGGCGTAGGTTGAAGGGCGCCCGATCCCCAGCTCCTCCATCCGTTTGACCAAAGTGGCCTCGGTATAGCGCGGGGGCGGCTGGGTGTGATGTTGCAGGGCCAGAACGGCTTCGTTCTCGGACAGGATGGCGGCCTTGTCATCGCTCGTGGCCTTGGTGTGCTGATCCAGCAATGAGGTCTTGGCAAACGGGGCAGGGTCCCCCTTCATGATCTGGGGCAGGCGCTTTTCGTCGTCATCCGTGACGTCATCGCGGCCCTCTTCATAGACGCGCATGAAACCGTCGAACAATACCACCTGCCCGGTGGCGCGCAGACCGACCTGACCGTCGGCGCTGCCGATCTCGACCGTGGTCCGCTCCATCCGGGCGGCCGCCATCTGGCAGGCAATGGTGCGTTTCCAGATCAGATCATAAAGCTTGCGCTGATCCTCATCCGTGACCTTCAGCGCCTTGGCATCGCGCGACATATCCGTCGGGCGGATACATTCATGCGCTTCCTGAGCGTTCTTGGCCTTGTTCTTATACATGCGCGGGCTGTCTGGCACGTATTCCGCGCCATATCGGTCGGCGATAGCGTCGCGGGTGGCAGTCACAGCTTCGGGCGCCATGTCGATGCCGTCAGTCCGCATATAAGTAATGTAACCCGCCTCATACAGCCGCTGCGCCACCTGCATCGCGTGGCGGGCTCCCATGCCGAACTTGCGGCTGGCCTCCTGCTGCAGCGTGGATGTCATGAACGGCGCGCTTGGATTCCGGGCGGCAGGCTTGGCCTCGACTGATGTCACGCTCAGCGCGCGGCTGGTGATGGCCTGAACTGCCAATTCGGCCTGAGTCGAATTGGTCAGATCGTGCTTGTCCAGCTTTTTTCCGGCCAGCGTGACCAGCCGGGCCTCGTAGGTCTGGCCGCGGGGCGTTTCGAACAAGGCCCGCACCGACCAGTATTCGACCGGCTTGAACGCCTCGATCTCCATCTCGCGCTCGACGATCAACCGCAGACAGACCGACTGCACCCGGCCAGCCGACCGCGCGCCGGGCAGCTTGCGCCACAGAACGGGTGACAGGTTGAACCCCACCAGGTAATCCAGCGCACGGCGGGCCAGATAAGCCTCGACCAGCGGCATGTCCACCTGACGTGGGTTCTGCATCGCCTGAGTCACAGCCTCTTTTGTGATGGCGTTGAATGTAACCCGGCTGACCGGTGTGTCTTTCTTGATCGAGCGCCGCTTGGTCAGCGCTTCCTGCAGATGCCAGCTGATTGCTTCGCCCTCGCGATCGGGGTCAGTGGCCAGGATCAGCGCATTGTCGTCTTTAAGCGCGTCGGCGATGGCCTTGACGTGCTTGCGGCTGTCATTGCCGACTTCCCATTTCATCGAGAATTCATGCTCTGGATCAACCGATCCGTCCTTCGGCGGCAAGTCGCGTACATGGCCGTACGAGGCCAGAACGGTGTAGTCGGGGCCCAGATATTTGTTGATTGTTTTTGCTTTGGCCGGAGATTCTACAACAACTACAGGCATTTAAGATGAATCCTTGCTCGACAGGCTTTGCGCTTTGTATGGCGGTGCAAAATGTGTGCGGCAAGATCGAATTGTCAATGCGTACCTTGCCGCATCTTGTTTTTCCCGCAATTTCAGCGCTCTGGCCGGGCCAAATTTCTTCAAACAGACGGGGCCGCGCAAAAGCCGGTGATCAGGCTACTCGCGAAAGCAGGCCGCCCGCCTGCCGCTGGATTCGTCCGTCCAGTTCCAGATCCAGCAAGGCCGGGGCGATGGCCTCGGCCGAGGCGGCAATGTCCCGGATCAACTGGTCTTCGGCCACCGGCGAAGGACCCAGCCGCGCCAAAATTTCGGCCTGCAAGACTGACGCCTCTGGCATTGCAGGGGCGTCAGACGAAGGTTGAAGGCTTAGCGGAAGTTCCGGCGCCTCTGCCACAGATTGTTGCGGCGGCAGTGCGTCAATCACGTCTTGCGCAGAACGGACCAGCGTGGCGCCATCGCGGATCAGCAGGTTGCACCCGGCGGCGCGGGCATCGAACGGGTGGCCGGGTACGGCTAGAACCTCGCGCCCCTGATCCAGCGCGTCCCGCGCCGTGATCAGAC
Source organism: Ruegeria sp. AB8 (assembly GCF_056542605.1). NCBI lineage: Bacteria > Pseudomonadati > Pseudomonadota > Alphaproteobacteria > Rhodobacterales > Roseobacteraceae > Ruegeria > Ruegeria sp. AB8. Next base: position 46,694 of record NZ_JBQGAB010000009.1, on the reverse strand, counting down.
TGCCGGATTTTGCCGCCGCCTCGACCACCACAACCGCCTGCGCGAGGCCCGAGATGATGCGGTTGCGCCGCGGGAAATGCCGTGCCTGCGGCGTCACCCCCATCGGCTGTTCGGACAATCGCAGGCCCTTGCGTGCAATATCGTTCGCAAGATCGGTATTTTCCGCCGGATAAACAACGTCGACCCCGCCTGCCAGAACAGCCACCGTTCCGGTGTCCAGCGACGCGATGTGCGCGGATGTGTCGATGCCGCGCGCCATGCCTGAGACGACCGTATAACCGCACGCCCCAAGCTCTTTCGCCAGGTTCCGGGCCATGCGCCCCCCGAGGGACGAGCAGTTGCGCGCGCCGACCAAAGCAATTGCCGGTTTTGCCAGTACGCTGATGTCACCGATGGCCCACAGCATCGGGGGTGCGTCAGACAGGGTCGACAGGGAAGCGGGGAAGTCAGCGGCCCCAAGGCACAGAAGCCGCGCTTTTGCGGCTTTTGCAGCCCTGAGCTCCGCCTCAATCACGCCGGGTGGGCATATTTCATAGTCTTCGATCCCGGCGGCGCGTGCCATTTCCGGCAACGCGGCCAGCGCATTCTGCGCCGAGCCATGTTCGCACAACAGTCGCCGGAATGTTGCCGGGCCAACCTTGCGTGAGCGCAACAGACGGAGCCAGGAAAACCGGTCCTCTTCCGTGGTGGGTGGGAGTGGGGGGTGATAGGAAGAAAGCTGCTCTTCAGTCATCCGTTGCTCCGCCTGATTGCAGAACTGGTTTACGGGATGCGGGGTTAACAGCCTGTGAATCGTTGAAAATTAGATGCCATTTTCACAGGTGGTGTACTTTGGTTGCGGAATAACAATTCGAAAGTAAAAAGAAAATCCGAGATATCTTTCCTTGCGCAGTTCGCGGTCATTCCAATGCAGAAATCAAAAAATCAGGCGCAGTGTTAACCCTGCGCCCTTGAGTTTCCAATTGATTCCCGCTCAGGCGGCCGATCCGCCCACGGTCAGGCCATCCATCAGAACGGTTGGTTGGCCGACCCCCACAGGCACCCATTGCCCGTCCTTGCCGCAGGTTCCCATGCCCGGGTCCAGCTCCATGTCATTCCCAAGCCCGCGAATGCGCTTCAGGGCCGAAGGACCATCCCCGATCAGCGTCGCGCCCTTGACCGGTGCACCGATCTTGCCGTTCTCGACCCGATACGCCTCGGTGCAGGAGAAAACGAACTTGCCGTTGGTGATATCCACCTGACCACCGCCGAAGCCCACGGCCCAGATTCCGTCCTTGATGTCCGCAACCAGGGCAGCAGGGTCCGCATCGCCTCCCAGCATGATCGTGTTGGTCATGCGTGGCATTGGCTTGTGCGCATAGCTTTGCCGCCGCCCGTTGCCGGTGGGCGCAACATTCATCAGCCGTGCGTTCTGGCGGTCCTGCATATACCCCGTCAGTATTCCGTCTTCGATCAGCACCGTGCGGGAACTGGGCGTGCCTTCGTCGTCCACAGTGATCGAGCCACGCCGGTCCGCGATGCTGCCGTCATCGACCACAGTCACACCCCTGGACGCGATCTGTTGCCCCATCAGCCCGGCAAAGGCCGAACTGCCCTTGCGATTGAAATCCCCTTCAAGCCCGTGCCCAATCGCCTCGTGCAGCAGGATACCGGGCCAGCCGGGGCCAAGGGCCACTTCCATCACACCGGCCGGGGCAGGGACTGCGTCCAGGTTGACCAGAGCGATCCGCAATGCCTCGCGCGCCTTGTCCTGCCAGTCCGCCGGATCGATCAGCCCATCCAGACCGATACGGCCACCGCCACCGGCTGAACCGCTTTCGCGGCGTCCGTTCTGCTCCACGATGACCGAGATGTTCAGACGGGTCATCGGGCGCACGTCGCGCACCAGAACGCCATCAGGGCGCAGAATCTCAACCTCCTGCACTGCGGCTGCGATGGTTGCGCTGACCTGAACCACCCGGGGATCGAGATCGCGGGAAAACGCATCAATCTCGCGCAGCGTCTCGATTTTGACCGGAAAGCTGGCGGTTTCGATCGGATCCTCATCTGTGTAAAGCCGCTTGTTGGTCGCCCGCGGTGCCTCGGCCAGCGTGCCACCGCCATCCCCGACCGCCAGCCGCGCGGTCTCGGCCGCCCGTTTCAGCGCGGGGATCGAAACGTCCGTGGAATGCGCATATCCGGCAACTTCGCCCTGCACGGCGCGCAGTCCGAATCCTTCGGACGCATCATAAGACGCGGTGCGCAGGCGACCGTCATCAAAGACCAGAGATTCGGATTTGCGGCGTTCCACGAACAGCTCGCCATCCTCGGCGCCCGCCGTTGCCGATTGCAGCACCGCAAGCGCTTCATCATGCGGAATTGCGGTTTCAAAGGGGCGAAACGGGTCGTTTGACATGGCTTGGGACCTTTCCGGTTTGATCCAGATCAAAAATAGCGTCTGTTTGACGCAAGCATTTTGCTTTATCTACCCGCAGGAATATGGTTTTTAACGCGGCCAAAGACAACGGGAGAGGTGTGGCCGATTCACACCTTTTCGCCAGGGACGCAAAGATCAAACGATCAGGACAGAAAATGAAGAATGCTTTGATGCTTTCGGGGTTTATGACAGCCCTCTCCAGCCTTCCCGCCATGGCTCAGGAGCTTGAGATTATCGGCAAGCCGGTCGATGGTGGCATGGGTTTCCAGCCCCCCGCCACGAGCCTGGCCGAAGGGATTCGGGATCTGGATGGGATGATTCTGGTCATCATCACCGCCGTTTGCTTGCTGGTTGGTGGCCTGCTGCTTTATTGCATCGTGCGCTACAATCAGCGTGTTAACCCGAAGCCAGCCGGTTTCTCTCACTACACCCCGGTCGAGATCGCCTGGACGCTTGGCCCGATCCTGATTCTGGTCTTCATTGGCGCCTTCTCGCTGCCGGTTCTGTTCAAGCAGCAGGAGATTCCCGAAGGCGACGTGGTTATCAAGGTTGTTGGGAACCAGTGGTACTGGACTTATGAATACGTCGATCACGACTTTGCGTTCGACAGCTACCTGCTGGGCCACCCGGCGACACTGGACGAAGGCGCGCGCCCGGCTGACGCGGATGTGACGCCGTTTGTTCTGGACGACGCGATGCGCGCCAAGCTGGCCGATGCAGGCTACAGCGACGATGAATGGCTGTTGGCCACCGATACTGCGGTTGTCGTTCCGGTGAACAAGGTCGTAGTCATGCAGGTGACCGCATCCGATGTGATCCACTCGTGGACGATCCCGTCCTTCGGCGTGAAGCAGGACGGTGTACCCGGTCGTCTGGCCGAGCTGTGGTTCGAGGCCGACAAGGAAGGCATCTATTTCGGCCAGTGTTCGGAACTGTGCGGCAAAGACCACGCCTATATGCCGATCACCGTCAAGGTCGTCAGCCAGGAAGCCTATGATGAATGGCTGAAGAGTGCGATCGACGAATATGCAGGCCTGCCGCAATCCTATCAGATTGCTGCCAAGTAAACGCGACAGGGCGGGCTGGCCCCGCCTGAAACAACATGCAGGCTGCGCGTTAATCGCGCAGCTTTCGCCCACAAAGGACCGGAAATGAGCGACGCAAGCTTCAATGCCAGCACCGTGACCGCGAAGGGATACGCGGACGAGGCCAGCTTTGGCGATTATTTCGCCCTGCTGAAGCCGCGTGTGATGTCTCTGGTCGTGTTCACCGCGCTGGTCGGTCTGCTGGCGGCTCCGGTTTCCGTGAATCCCGTGGTCGGTTTTTGCGCCATTCTGTTCATTGCCATCGGTGGCGGTGCCTCCGGCGCGCTGAACATGTGGTGGGATGCGGATATCGACAAGGTGATGAAACGCACCAAGGGTCGCCCCATCCCGTCCGGCAAGGTTGAACCGGGCGAGGCGATGGCGCTTGGCTTAGCGTTGTCGGGCATGTCGGTCATCATGCTGGCGCTGGCTACGAACATCTTTGCCGGTGCGTTTCTGGCCTTTACCATCTTTTTCTATGTCGTGATCTACACGATGTGGCTGAAGCGCCTGACGCCGCAGAACATCGTGATCGGCGGCGCGGCCGGAGCGTTCCCGCCGGTGATCGGCTGGGTTGCCGCCACAGGCTCCATGACGCTTGAGCCGTGGCTGATGTTCGCTCTGACCTTCATGTGGACGCCGCCGCATTTCTGGGCGCTTGCCCTGTTCATGCGCACGGATTACGACGATGCCGGTGTTCCGATGCTGACGGTCACTCATGGGCGACGCGCGACCCGTGTGCATATCCTGATCTATACTGCGCTGCTGGCCATTCTAGCGGTTGGCACGGCCTTCTCGGGCATTGGCGGCCCGGTCTATCTGACCGTCGCCCTTGTTCTGAATGCGCTGTTCCTGCGCGGCGCATGGCGGATTTCCCGCCGCACCGAAGACGATGCCGAGGCGGACAATTTCAAGGTCGAGCGTGGCTTTTTCAAACTGTCGCTGCTGTATCTGTTCCTGCATTTCGGCGCCATTCTCGTGGAAGCGCTGCTGAAGCCCTATGGGCTGGGAGGCTGGTCATGAGCCTGCGCAAGAGCCACGAACTGCACCACCGCCGTTTCAGCCGCAATCTGGGCGTGGGGCTGACCCTCGCCGCATTCATCGTGATCATCTTCGGCCTGACCATCGCCAAGGTTTCCAGCAGTTCCTTCACGGGTTCCGCTGTCGAGGTGCAGAACTGATGGCGATGTCGGGTCCTCAAAAAACGGTTGTGCAACTGGTCGGTGTGGTCGTCCTGATGGGCGGTTTGGCCTGGGCTGCGGTGCCGTTTTACAACTGGTTCTGCCGGGTCACCGGCTTTGGCGGCACCACCGGCGTCGCTCAGCAAGCCCCTGATGACATTCTCGACCGCATGGTCACGATCCGTTTCGACGGCTCCAAGGCCAAGGGCATGCCGTGGGAGTTCAAGCCCGTCGAACGCGAGATGAAGGTCCGCATCGGCGAAACCGGGCTGGCCTTTTACGAGGCATATAACCCGACCGACAAACCCATTGCCGGGCAGGCGTCCTATAACGTGACGCCGTACTCGGCGGGCGGGTATTTCCAGAAGATCGCCTGCTTCTGCTTTGACGAGCAGGTATTGCAGCCGGGCGAGCGGGTCGAGATGCCCGTGACCTTCTTTGTCGACCCCGAAATCGTCGAAGACCCCGAAGCACAGTATGTTCATACGATCACTCTGTCGTATACATTCTACGAAATCGACCTGCCCGAGGGCTATGCCGCCCTCGACGTGCAGGAAGACACAAACACGAACTAACGCCTTAAGGTGAGGGACACTGATGGCACACGCTAAAGACCATGACTACCACATTCTGAACCCCTCGATCTGGCCGCTTGTTGGCGCCGTCGGTGGTTTTGTGATGCTGTTCGGAGCCGTCCTGTGGATGCACGGAATCACTCCGTGGATATTCTGGGCCGGTCTGGTGGCCGTTCTCTACACCATGTTTGCCTGGTGGTCCGAAGTGGTGGTCGAAAGCCGTCAGGGCGACCACACGCCGGTTGTCCGTATCGGCCTGCGCTATGGCTTCATCCTGTTCGTGATGTCCGAGGTGATGTTCTTCTTCGCCTGGTTCTGGTCGTTCTTCAAACATCGCATGTACCCGATGTACGACTATGCCGGCACCGAATACATCCAGCCGGACATCCACGCGGTTGACCCGTTCCACCTGCCGCTGATCAACACGCTGGTTCTGCTGCTGTCGGGCTGCGCGATCACCTGGGCGCACCACGCGCTTGTGCACGGCAATGACCGAAAGGCACTGGTGCAGGGTCTGGCAATCGGTATCGCGCTGGGTATTGCGTTTACCTTCCTGCAGGGTTTCGAATACTACGAACTGCTGGCCCACGGTGGTTGGGAATTCGGCGGCGATCAGTTCTATTCGAACTTCTTCATGGCAACCGGGTTCCATGGCGCACACGTGATCATCGGCACCATCTTCCTGACGGTCTGTCTGATCCGTGCACTGAAAGGTGATTTCACTCCGGAGAAACACGTCGGTTTCGAAGCGGCCGCCTGGTATTGGCACTTCGTGGACGTCGTCTGGCTGTTCCTGTTCTTCGCCGTTTACATCTGGGGGCAGGCCCCGCTGATGTAACTCCGCTTTGGTGATCCAATTGCAAAAGCCGCCCTTTGGGGCGGCTTTTTCTCTATCCGGGGCGCAAGATTGCGCCCCATACAATTGCGTGGTTGCAATTCGGGTCGCACGGCCCTTAACAAGACGCCGGTTCCTGCAATGAGGTTTGCCCAAGCCATGCGCCGCTTTCTGTTTCTGCTGATCTTCGGCCTTGCCGGTCTGGGCGTGCTGGTGTCGCTGGGCGTCTGGCAGGTGCAGAGACTTGCGTGGAAACAGGGGATCCTGGCCGAGATCGAAAGCCGGATCTCAGCCGAGCCCGTTTCTTTGCCTCCGCAGGTTTCGGAGGATGCCGACAAGTACCTGCCGGTCACTGTCTCTGGCGAAATGGAACCGGGCGAAATCCATGTTCTGGTTTCGGTCAAGCAGGTTGGGGCCGGGTATCGCATCATCCAGTCCTTCAGTACCGCGGATCGGACAATTTTGGTGGACCGGGGTTTCGTCCGGACCACTGCCAAGCAGGCGGAGCGTTCGACCGGGCCTATGGAGATCACCGGCAATCTGCACTGGCCCGATGAGATCGACAGCTATACGCCCGATCCGGACATCGATGACAACATCTGGTTTGCCCGGGATGTGCCAAATCTGGCCGCAGCGCTGGGAGCGGAGCCGGTGCTGTTGATTGCCCGTACGAAAACCGACCCGAATGTAACGCCTTTGCCGGTGGATGCGGCGGGTATCCCGAACGATCATTTGCAATATGCAATCACCTGGTTTGGTCTGGCTCTGGTCTGGGCCGCGATGACCGGGTCCTTCCTGTGGCGCAGCCGTGCCAATACTGAGAGTGACGCGACATGAAATACATCTCGACCCGTGGGCGGGCGCCCGAACTGACCTTTGAAGAGGCGATGCTGACCGGACTGGCCCGCGATGGCGGCCTGTACCTGCCTGCCGAAATTCCGGTAATGTCACAGGACGGGATCGCCGCTCTGGCCGGTCTGTCCTATGAAGAAATCGCGTTCCGCGTGATGTGGCCCTATGTCAGCGGCTCGTTTGCCGAAGATGAGTTCAAGGAAATCATCGCCCGTGCTTACGAAGGTTTCGGCCATGATGCCCGGGCACCATTGAAGCAGCTAAACGAAAACCATTTCCTGCTGGAATTGTTCCACGGCCCGACGCTGGCGTTCAAGGATTTCGCGATGCAGCTGATCGGTCAGCTGTTCCAGGTCGCTCTGAAACGGCGGGGCGATCGCGTGACCATCGTGGGCGCGACCAGCGGCGACACCGGTTCGGCGGCCATCGAGGCGTTCCGGGGTCTGGATGCCGTGGACGTATTCATCTTGTATCCGCATGGCCGCGTGTCCGAGGTGCAGCGCCGTCAGATGACCACACCCGCCGATGGCAACGTTCATGCGCTTGCCGTGGATGGGGATTTCGACGATTGCCAGGCCGCGCTGAAGGATATGTTCAACGATTTCGACTTCCGCGATGGTGTGAAACTGGCGGGCGTGAACTCGATCAACTTTGCCCGTGTTCTGGCGCAGATCGTCTATTACTTTTCGGCAGCTGTCAGCCTCGGAGCCCCGCACCGCAAGGTCAGCTTTACCGTCCCCACCGGCAATTTCGGTGACATCTTCGCGGGCTATCTGGCCAAGCGCATGGGGCTTCCAATCGACCGTCTGGTCGTGGCCACGAACCAGAACGACATTCTGCACCGCTGCCTGTCGGGTGAGGGATACTTCAAAGGCGACACGATCCCCTCGATCAGCCCGTCGATGGATATTCAGGTCAGCTCGAACTTCGAACGCGCGCTGTATTATGCCTATGGCGAGGACGGCGCCGCAGTGGCCCAATTGATGGACGAACTAAAGACGGGCGGCTTCAACGTCAGCCAGGGCGCGATGGAGGCCTTGCGTGAAAGCTTCGACTCCGGTCGCGTGTCCGAAGACGAAACGCTTGCGACGATCAAGAACACGCTCGCCCACAGCGCCGAGCTGGTTTGCCCGCATACCGCCGTCGGTATCAAGGTCGCTGAAGCGCACCGCACGGCGGACGTGCCGATGATCACACTGGCCACCGCGCACCCGGCGAAATTCCCGGCGGCGGTCGAGAAGGCGAGCGGCGTGCATCCGCCTCTTCCATCCCGCATGTCTGATCTGTATGAACGTCCGGAACGGGTGACCCGCATTGCCAACGATCTGGGTGCCCTCGAGGATCATATCAGAAGGCATATTGCTGAGTGACTGTCAGACAGGACCAACTGAAGAACGGGTTTCGTATCGTCAGTGAACATATGCCGGGGCTGCAATCGGCGGCCATCGGTATCTGGGTAACCGCCGGCGGGCGGCACGAGCGGATCGAGCAGAACGGCATCGCCCATTTCCTTGAACACATGGCGTTCAAGGGAACCAAGCGGCGTTCCGCACTGCAGATCGCCGAGGCGATCGAGGACGTGGGCGGCTATATCAATGCCTACACTTCGCGCGAGGTGACGGCCTATTACGCGCGTGTCCTGAAGGATGACGTGGCGCTCGCCATGGACGTGATCGGCGATATCGTTCTGAACCCAGTTTTCGACCCGCGCGAGATCGAGGTCGAGCGCGGCGTCATCCTGCAGGAGATCGGCCAGGCCTATGACACGCCCGACGACGTGATCTTTGACTGGCTGCAAGAGCAGAGCTATCACGACCAGCCCCTGGGTCGGACCATTCTCGGTCCCACCGAGAGGGTCAGTTCGTTCTCGCGCGAGGATCTGTCGGGCTTCGTGGCAGAGCATTACGGCCCGGATCAGATGATCCTGTCCGCCGCCGGCGCTGTGGATCACGATGCGCTGATGAAACTGGCAGAGGAGATGTTTGGCCATCTGACACCCAGAACCGGCCTGATCGCCGAGCCTGCGCAGTTCACCGGCGGTGAGGCGCGGCAGGAAAAAGAGCTGGAACAGGCCCATTTCGCACTGGCGCTGGAAAGCCCAGGCTATCGTGAAGATGCGATCTATACCGCACAGATCTACTCGACCGCACTGGGTGGCGGCATGTCCTCGCGTCTGTTTCAGGAAGTGCGCGAGACGCGCGGGCTTTGCTACACGATTTTCGCGCAGACAGGTGCCTATGCCGATACCGGGACAACCACGATTTATGCCGGAACATCGGCCGATCAGGTTGGCGAACTGGCAACGATCACCATCGACGAGATGAAGCGCGCCGCCGAAGACATGAGCGAGGAAGAGGTCGCCCGTGCCCGTGCGCAGATGAAGGCGGGCATGCTGATGGGGCTGGAAAGCCCGTCGAACCGGGCCGAACGCTTGGCGCGGCTGGTACAGATCTGGGGCAGGGTGCCCTCGCTCGAGGATACCGTCGCCATGATCGACGCCGTCAGCACCGAGGACGTCCGCGTCTTTGCCGAGCAGATGGCCGTACAGGCCCCGGCAGCGCTGGCGCTCTATGGCCCTGTCTCGGGCGCGCCCACGCTGGCGCAATTGCAGGAGAGGCGTGCGGCGTGATGCTGTTGGGCAGACGCAAGCTGAAACTCGAAACCGAGCGGCTGAGCCTGCGTCCGCCTGTGCATTCCGATTTCAATGACTGGGCCGCGTTGCGGCGGGCGTCGCGAGATTATCTGACCCCGTGGGAGCCGATCTGGGCCCAGGATCACCTGAGCCGCAAATCCTTCACCAACCGGGTCTACTGGGCGCAGCGCTCGGTCGGCAGCAGTACGGCGATCCCGTTGTTCCTGTTTCGCCGCAGCGACAACGTACTGCTGGGGGCGATCACGCTGGACAACATCCGACGTGGCCCGGCGCAGGCCGGAACGCTTGGCTATTGGACGGGTCAAGCGTTTGCCCGGCAGGGGTACATGCGGGAGGCCATCGGCGCGGTTGTGCACCACGCCTTTACCCGCCTTGACCTGAGCCGGATCGAGGCTGCCTGCCTTCCTGAAAACAATGCCTCGCGCGGGTTGCTGGAAAGCTCGGGGTTCAAATACGAAGGCGTGGCGCAGTCGTATCTGCAGATCAACGGGCGCTGGCGGACGCATGTTCTTTATGCCAGCCTGCGTTCGGACCGGCGCGGCAAGACCGACGCCGGGTAGGTGGCCCCACAGGGGCCATCGGGGGCTCTGCCCCCGGCCGCGGCAAGCCGCGTCTCCCCCGGAGATATTTTTGGCCAGATGAACAAGGGGCATGACTTGGTGGCGTTCTGCGCTACACTCTCCTCATGCGCTGGGTGGTTCTGGCATTGATGGTAATCTCGGGAGCGGTGTCGGCGCAGGAGCGGCGGCCGAGCCATTGTATTGCCATTGCAGACGCGGCACCGGGCATTGAGTATCTGCACAAGGCGGCGTGGACCGACCCGGTGCCCGAGTTTTCGGTGCGCATCAGTTACATTGCCCACGCATCCTTTCTGATCCAGACGCGGGGCGGTTTGAACTCGGTCACCGATTTCACCGGTTTCATCGGCGGCGCCGATCTGATTCCCGACGTGGTGACGATGAACCACGCCCACAACACGCACTGGACGGCGCATCCGGATCCTGCCATCCCCCATGTCCTGCCGGGTTGGGGCGAATTCGGGCAGGGGATCGAACACTATCTTGATCTTGGTGAATTGGTGGTGCGCAACGTGTCGACCGATATCCGATCGACCCTGGGTGGGGTCGAGACCAAGGGCAATTCTATTTTCGTATTCGAGGTCGAAGGCCTGTGCATCGGCCATCTGGGGCATCTGCACCATGTCCCCTCGGACGAGCAGTTTGCCGCGTTGGGACGTTTGGATGTGGTGATGGCGGCCGTGGATGGAGGCACGACCATGCCCCTGCCCGAGATGATCACTGTTCTGAAGCGCCTCAAAAGCTCGGTTATCATACCGATGCACTGGTTCTCGGGCTTTTCGCTGGATCGGTTCCTGGTCGACATCCGGGATACATTCCCGGTGGAGCGTGACGGAGTTTCCGAGGTCACGGTGTCGCTCAAGACGCTGCCAGACCGGCCAACTGTCGTGGTGCTGGAGCCGCAATACCTGACTGATCTGGAATAAGACTTGTTGCAGCCGCGTGAGTTGGGCAAGGAAGGGGCATGACACTTTATCCCGCCGATGAAACCCTTGCCCGAAGGATCAAGGCTGAACTGGGTGACGCGATCCTGCGCCCCGTCGCAGCGCGATATCTGGAAGAACCGCGCCGCCGGTTTGCCGGGCATGTCGGCCTGCTGGCCGCGCCGCGCACGGTTCACGAGGTGGCGGGCCTGATCCGCATCGCATCCGACGCACGGGTGTCGGTTGTCCCTTATGGCGGCGGAACGGGACTGGTCGGCGGGCAAGTGATGCCGGACGGACCGCCACCGCTGGTCATATCTCTTGAGCGGATGACGGCCATCAGGGCGGTCTATCCGTCCGAGAACGTGCTGGTGGCCGAGGCTGGGGCGATTCTGGCCGATGTACAGGCAGCTGCCGAAAGCACCGACCGCCTGTTCCCTCTGTCCCTTGCCGCGCAGGGGTCTTGTCGCATCGGCGGGAATCTCGCCACCAATGCAGGCGGGGTGAACGTACTGCGTTACGGCAATGCGCGTGATCTGTGCCTGGGTCTTGAGGCGGTGCTGCCGAATGGCAACATCTGGAACGGGCTCAGCCGGTTGCGCAAGGACAACACCGGCTATGATCTGCGCAACCTGTTGATTGGGTCGGAAGGGACGCTGGGGATCATCACGGCGGCCGCACTGAAGCTGTTTCCGCGCCCGGCCGGTATTGGAACCGCGATGTTTCAAGTGACGTCTGCGCAGGCCGCCATCGATCTTCTGGCGCTTGCGCGGGACCAGGTCGGCGAAGCGGTATCGACGTTCGAACTGATCCACCGGCAGGGGCTGGAGTTTCTGTCCGAAGTTCTGCCCGCCATCCGGCAACCCTTTGCGGTGCCGCCGGAATGGTGTGTGCTGATCGAACTGGGCTTGTCGCGCGGGCTTTCTCCGACAGACACGCTTGCGGACCTTTTCGAACAGGCAAGTCAGCGCGGCTTGGTCAGCGATGGTGTGATTGCCCAGAACGAAACACAGCGTCACGAGTTGTGGTCAGTGCGCGAAGACATCCCCGAGGCGAACCGGATGATCGGCTCGGTCTCCAGCCACGATATCTCGATCCCGATTTCGCGTGTCCCCGAGTTCATTCGGCGCGGCGCGGAGATTGTGGCCGGGCTTGGGCCGTACCGGATCAATTGTTTTGGACATCTCGGGGACGGGAACCTGCACTATAACGTGTTCCCGCCAAAGGGCCGAGACAGGTCCGACTTCGACGCCCAACGGGCCGAGGTCAAGCATGCGGTGCATGAGCTAGTGCACGAATTCGAAGGATCCGTCAGCGCTGAACACGGGGTGGGTCGACTAAAAACGGGTGATCTTGAACGCTATGGAGACCCAGCAAAGCTGTCAGCAATGCGGGCAATCAAAGCGGCACTTGACCCCAAGGGGATCATGAATCCGGGCGCTGTCCTGAAGACATAACTGCGGCCCGTGTGATACGGGCCGCGCACTGCACTTATGAGCCAGGCAGGATCACCTTGTCGATAACGTGGATGACGCCATTGGACGTCTCGATATCGGCCTGAACAACATTCGCATCGTTGATCATCACGCCATTGTCCAGATCGATCGTGACCTCGCCACCCTGAACGGTTGCGGCTTTCATGTCGTCGGACAGGTCACCGGACATCACCTTGCCGGGCACCACGTGGTAGGTCAGAACGGCGACAAGCTGGTCCTTGTTCTCGGGCTTTAGCAGGGTCTCAACCGTGCCTTCGGGCAGGGCAGCAAACGCCTCGTCTGTGGGGGCGAATACGGTGAACGGCCCTTCACCTTTCAACGTGTCGACAAGTTCGGCGGCCTGAACGGCTGCAACGAGGGTTTCAAAGCTTCCGGCGCCTACCGCTGTGTCAACGATGTCCTTGGAATGGCCGTCAGCGTAAGCAGCTGTTCCGACGAAAAGGCTTGCTGCACCGGCGATTGCGAGTTTGCAAAACATGGTCTGTAATCCCTTGATGGAATGCCGTTGTTGGCATCTACCGGGCTACGCGCCGCTCTCAAGAAGAGATCACTGAATATGTCGATAAGTTTGGGTTGAACACAATGTGAACCGCGCTAAGCCGGCGCGGTCGCATATTTCCATTCACGGTTTTGTGATTGAATCGAGGCTCACAGCCCCTCGAATTCACACAGGACGTGGACATCCATGCCCATGCCTTCCAGCACCTTGCGGCCGCCCAGATCGGGCAGGTCGATGATGAACGAGCATGACACGATCTCGCCGCCCAGCCGTTCGATCAGCTTGATGCCGGCAGCGGCGGTGCCACCGGTGGCCAGCAGGTCATCGACGACAAGGATCTTTTCACCGGGCTGAATGGCGTCGTCATGGATTTCGACGATCGCCTCGCCGTATTCCAGTTTGTAGTCCTGGCTGATCGTGGTACCGGGCAGCTTGCCTTTCTTGCGGATCGGGACAAACCCGACGCTCAGCTGATGCGCTATCGCTCCGCCCAGGATGAATCCGCGCGCCTCAAGTCCCACGACCTTGTCGATCTGTTCGCCCGCATAAGGGTGCAGCATCTGGTCGATGGCCATGCGAAACCCACGCGGGTCTGCAAACAGGGTGGTGACGTCCCGGAACATGATCCCTTCATGGGGGAAATCAACGATGGTGCGGATATAATCCTTGACCGTAGTGTGTTTGGGCATGCGCGACCCCTTGCCTCGTGCTACGCGGGGTGTTTGGCCTATCCATGCCTTTCACGCAAGCAAAGTTTGGCTTTTCGGGCTCACCTGCGGCGCTTTGGCAGCGCCATGGGAAGGCCGTAGTAGCAGTAACGTCCCACAGGCAGCCACGACAGATGCGGCTTGCGCCAGTTGCGCTGATCTTTCAGGAGAAACGCCTGAGCGACGTTAAGGTCCATTGCTACAAGCCCTACTTTATTGTTATGCACACGATATCTACATTCTCTATGCAATGTATATACAATGCGCAGCTAAAGGAATCGAGAATTTGACGGGGTCCAGAGGCGTGACACAGAAAATCGGTAAAGGTTCTGCCAGGAAAAACAGTCAGTTGGTCCTGCGGCTGGACAGAGATGAGCGTGACGCTTTTGTCGAGTTATGCAAAGAGCTGGACACCTCGGCGGCGCGCGAAATCCGACGCTTCATTCGTGGGTTCATGAAGGAACACGCCGAGGGGTAGCGTCAGGCAGGGCGGCGCAGAATGGCGGTTGCAAATCCCATTCCGATCAACGCCAATCCGCCGAACCGGGTCATGGCGGTGATGACATTGGCACGTCCGATCATCAGGCGCAGTCGGTCGGCCAGCAGCGCATAGGCCAGCGCGTTCAGCCAGGCCAGCCCGACAAATGTAGCAATCAGGATCGTGAACTGCGGGCCCAGCGGGTCATCCGGGCGCAGGAACTGCGGTACAAAAGCGATGAAAAAGGCGATGGACTTGGGGTTCAGCGCCGTCACGGCCGCCGCATGGCCAAAAACGCCGCGCGCCGTCACCTCGCGTTCGGTGCGGACGGTGTTCAGCCCGCCTGACGGGGCGCTGCGCAGAAGTTTGATACCCAGCCAGACCAGATAGGCCGCCCCGACCCATTTCAGAACGGAAAACAAGGTGGCCGAGGCGAGAACCAGTGCCCCAAGTCCCAGCAGAGATGCCGTCATCGCCAGCAGATCGCCAAGCGCCACGCCGGTGGCCGAGGCGACGGCGACACTGCGCCCTTTCGACAAGGCGTAGCTGAGTATCAGCAAAACCGTCGGCCCGGGGATCAGCAGCAGGGCGGTGGAAGCGGCAACAAAGGCCAGCCATAGATCTGTCGACATGAGGCATCCTGTAATTTTGTCTCACAGAAAGACTTGCCGCGCGGTTGCCGTCAAGCCTTACGTGGTTCGGTTGCCCATCGCATAAGCGCCTCAAGCGGGCCCCGCTTGAAGCGGCGGAACCACATCAGGGCAAAAAGCGACGATGCGGCGCAGAACAGCAGTGTGTACCCCACGATCTGCGGCGCGGTCAGGGAACCGTCCAGCAATCCGGCCTCATCAAGAATGCCCATCCCGACCAGGATATGCGCCATGTACAGGGTCAGGCTCTGCCTGCCCGGCGCCACCAGGGCAGGGGCCAGTTTTGAACGCTCGATCACGGGCCATAGTTTGAGTGACAGCCCGATAATCAGACATGCCGTCCCCGTGCCCGCCATTATATAGAACGGACCGGGCGGGATGGATTCGGTGCCCAGCCAGGCCTTCAGTTCGGGGTCGTGGATCAGCATTTGCGGACATTGCGCCAGAACGGCGGCGGCGAAACCCCAGATGATCAGGCGGTGTTGAATGCACAGAGTTTGCAACTGTGTCCTCCCGATCGCCATCCCGATCAGCAAAAACGCGGCCCACGGCAGGACCGGATGCCAGCCATTAAACAGCGCGTTGCGCAGGAACCCGGGCAAGGTCCACAGGTCGGTGTAGGTCAGGGTGGTCCAGTCCCAGCCCCGGTCATAGTCGAAACTGAGCATCGCAAGCACCGACAGTGCGACAATCCCCAACGCGCCCAGCCACAAGCCGCGCGTCGTGGCGGTCAGGAACGCCGCGCCGACAACAAAATACAGCGCGTAGAAATGCAGGATGTCCGCGTCGAACACGGTCATGTTGATCAGGCCCAGCCCGAACAGAAATGCGGCGCGGCGCAACAGCCTACTGGAAGAAATTTGTGACAACCCGATGCCGACCCCGGCCAGCACCACAAACAGCGCAGCCGCGCGCCCCTCAAGCGCGTCGACCAGAGCCGAGGCCCAGTCACGGCCCGGTTCCACGCCGGCTGCAATTCGGAAATTGACCAGCACCATGCCGCAAAAGGCCAAGTAGCGGGCGGCATCCAGCGCCTTGAGACGTGTCATCGGTCCTCACATTTGGTGGTGGCTGGCTAAATATTTGCCGCCACTCGATAATCTTCGTCAACATGGAGAGCTCGCCGTGCGTTTCAACCATGTAAAGTGCGAAACCTGCGCTGGCTGACTTCGTGGCAACAGATTAAGATTCAATAAAGCACTGTACCCGAGCCTTGAAATACGGCTCAAAGCGTCAGACCTGTAATGCAAGCCTGAGTGTCGGAGGGGCCAATGGTAGAGACGCAACACGCAAAACCAGATGGGAAGGTCGCCGGACCGGGTATCGTCCGGATCCGGCGCGCGTTGACCGGGCTCGTTCTGGCCGGGGCCGTTCTGTATATCGGCGCGGTCAGCTACATGTACCTCAACCAGAAGTCACTGCTGTTCAAGCCCGAGGGCGAACTGCCCGAACCTGCTGAGATCGGGCTGGCGGATGTTGATGTGATCTCGCTGCCGATGTCCGACGGCACGGTATTGACGGCCTGGTCCGCGCCTCCGGCCATCGACGGCGCGCCGACCGTTCTGTTCTTTCACGGCCAGTCCGGGAACCTTGGTGACCGGTCCGAACGGTTTCGCGCAATCCTGAACAGCGGATACGGGCTGCTTGCGCCCAGCTATCGCGGGTTTCCCGGAAGCGGGGGCGAGCCATCCGAACGGGCGCTGATTTCCGACGGGGTGCACCTGTTCGACAGGCTGAGCAGCGCTGGCGAGACCGTTGTCCTGCACGGCCAAAGCCTTGGAACCGGGGTCGCGGCCGCGGTGGCCGAACAACGCCCGGATGCCAGACTGCTCGTGCTTGAGGCGCCGTTTACTGCAACGGTCGACGTCGCGGCCGAGCGGTATCCCTGGCTGCCGGTCTCAACCCTGATGAAAGATCAGTTCGCGACGCGGGACATCATCGACGATGTTACTGTGCCGACCCTGATCTTCCACGGCACGATGGACGAAACCATCCCGTTGAATCACGCCCAGGCATTGGCGGCTCTGGCCGGGGGTACGGCGCAGCTTCATGTGATCCCCGACGGTACACATAACGATCTCTGGTCGCGCGGCCTTTGGGACGTGGTCGAACAGAGCCTGACAAAAAACTGACGTCAGAGGATCCGCCCGGCGACCGCATCCAGTTTGGCCAGCAAGGCCGGGTCGCGCTTTTCCGTTGCGGTCAGAATCGCAAACTCCAACGCCCGGTCACAGCCATGCGGGCAGGGCGCACGCTCGGCCCCCAGCAAGGCCGGCAACCCCTTGACCAGCGCGCGGCCCTTTTCCGCATTGCCGGTCAGGGTGGCGATAATCGTGGTCACGTCCACCTCGCCGTGATCCGGATGCCAGCTGTCATAGTCCGTGACCATGGCAACGGATGCGTAACAAAGCTCGGCCTCGCGGGCCAGTTTGGCCTCGGGCATGTTGGTCATGCCGATGACATCACAGCCCCAGTGCTCGCGATACATCTTCGATTCCGCCAGCGAGGAGAACTGCGGCCCCTCCATCGCCAGATAGGTGCCGCCGCGATGCACGGTGATGCCTGCCGATTTGCCTGCGGTCTCGCACGCATCGCCCAGACGCGGGCAGGTGGGATGGGCTACGCTGACATGGGCCACGCAGCCGGTTCCGAAAAAGCTCTTCTCGCGCGCAAAAGTTCGGTCAATGAACTGATCTACAATAACAAAGTCGCCAGGTGCCATGTGTTCGCGAAACGAACCGCAGGCCGAAACCGAGATCACATCCGTTACACCCAGCCGCTTGAGCGCGTCGATATTGGCGCGATAGGGCACCTCGGTCGGCGAATGCACATGCCCCCGTCCGTGCCGGGGCAGGAACGCCATCTCTATCCCCTCAAGCGATCCGGTCAGAATCTGGTCCGACGGTGCCCCCCACGGCGTTTCGACACTGACCCATTGTGCATTTTCCAGCCCGTCAATGTCATAAATGCCCGATCCGCCAATGACGGCTATCTTTGTCTGGGTCACGTCGTTTCTCCGATCCAAAATTTCTTTCCTGAAATTTCTGAGCCGCCAGCGGCCATTTGACAAGTGGTTTCAACCGATTGTGCGCCTGACCCTGTGGACCGTGATCTCGCTATGTGCTCAGCGCATGGCAGGTTCCCGCCAGATGCTGTACCTCGCGGGGGAAATGGCGGGTACAAGGCGCGCTTCGCGCGAACCAATCAAAACCGACAGGACCGTCCAATGCCCCGAGCCTTGCTGGCAAGTTTTGCCAATCGCCTTGCCATACCCGATCTGCGCTGGATGCCGGACGAAGGCTTCACCCTGTCGCGTATCCGGATCGAGCTGCTTTCGGGGCTGACCGTCGCCCTGGCACTGGTGCCCGAGGCCGTGGCTTTTGCCTTCGTTGCTGGCGTACACCCCCTGGTCGGGTTGTATGCCGCGTTCCTTGTCGGTCTGATCACCGCTCTGATCGGCGGTCGTCCCGGCATGATCTCGGGTGCAACCGGCGCTCTGGCTGTGGTCATGGTCGCGCTGGTGGCGGAGCACGGGGTTGAGTATCTGTTCGCCACGGTTGTTCTGATGGGTATCCTGCAAGTCATTGCGGGGGCGATGCATTGGGGGCGGTTTATCCGACTGGTGCCGCATCCGGTGATGCTGGGCTTCGTGAACGGACTGGCGATTGTGATTTTTCTGGCCCAGATGGGGCAGTTCAAGGTGCCGGGAACCATGGAAAACACCGGTCACGGCATGGGCGGCGGTGAATGGCTGTCGGGCATGCAACTTTATACCATGCTGGGTCTTGTTGCTCTGACCATGGCGGTCATCTGGGTGATGCCACGTATCACGCGTATTGTGCCGGCCCCGCTGGCTGGCATCGTGGTTGTCGCCGCACTGGTGATCGGCTTTGGGCTGGACGTGCCGCGCGTCGGCGATCTGGCCTCGATCGAAGGCGGCTTGCCCGCCTTCCACATCCCGATGGTGCCGTTGAACTGGGAAACCTTCGAGATCATTCTGCCTTATGCAGTCATTCTGGCCGCGATCGGATTGATCGAATCCCTTCTGACCCTGAACCTCGTGGGCGAGATAACAGGCAAACGCGGTGGCGCATCGCAGGAATGTATCGCGCAGGGCGCAGCCAACGTCGTGACCGGATTCTTCGGCGGCATGGGTGGCTGTGCAATGATCGGCCAGTCGATGATCAACGTGAAATCTGGAGGGCGTACACGTGTCGCGGGGATCGCGGCCGCCCTGTTCCTGCTGGTGTTCATCCTGTTTGCCGCCCCCCTGATCGAACAGATCCCGCTGGCGGCACTGGTGGGTGTGATGTTCATGGTCGTGATCGGCACCTTCGCGTGGAACTCGTTCAACATCATGCGCAAAGTGCCTCTGACAGACGCGTTTGTGATCGTTCTGGTCACCGTCGTGACGGTCATGGAGGACCTCGCGGTCGCCGTTGTCGTCGGCGTGATTGTCTCGGCGCTGGCCTATGCCTGGAACAACGCCAAACGCATCCACGCGGTCACCCGCGATTCCGAGACTGAAAAAGGCGCCAAGGTCTATGAAATTCAGGGGCCGCTGTTCTTTGGGTCGTCGGAGGGCTTCCTCGAAATCTTCGACGTGCCGAACGACCCCGAAACCGTGATTATCGATTTCGCCGCAAGCCGGGTTGTAGATCAGTCCGCCTTGCAGGCCATCGAGAATATCGCGGCCAAATACGAGGCGGCAGACAAGCGGGTCATGCTGCGCCACCTGAGCCGGGATTGCCACAAATTGCTCAACAAAGCCGGACATCTGATGGTCGATAGCGACGACGACCCGGATTATGAACTGGCGGTCGACTATTCGGTCCGTACCGGCATATTGGGCGGCCACTAATTTTTGCGAGGCTCTGCCTCGCGCTCCGGGATATTTGGGGCCAGATGAATGAAGGATCCGTTTCTTCATCTGGCCGAAAATATCCCCGGGGGAGTCGCGGCTTGCCGCGGCGGGGGCAGCGCCCCCCTTGTTCTGCGCCCTCAATCGTCCGGGCGTTCGAGCGCGAACAGCTCAGTAACAACCGAGTAGTCCCGATATCCCAGACGGGCCAGCGGTTTGAACGCGGTGACGTCAAATCGCCCGTCGCGGATATGCGCGTCATCGAGATGAACACCGATGACTTCTCCGAACACCACCCGGTTGGCCTCTCCGGGCAGGGTCACGATCTTTGTCAATCGGCATTCCAGAGCCGCAGGCGCGCCCTTGATCCGGGCGCAGGGGATGGTTTCACACTTGATCGGTGTCAGCCCGGCATGGGCGAATTCGTCAATTTCCTTCGGCAGACCTGCCGAACTGGCATTCATGGCATCCTGATCGGCATGCGCCACGACGTTCACGCAGAAAACGCCGGTGGCCTCGATATTGGCAATAGTGTCCTTGCCGCCGTCCTGATCGTGCTTGGTGCCGGTTGTGGCAAACATTACCTGAGGCGGCGTGTACGCGACCCCGTTGAAGAAGGAATAGGGCGCTAGATTGTTGATCCCATCCGCATCGCGCGTCGAAATCCAGCCGATCGGGCGGGGGGTGATGATGGCGTTGAAGGGGTTGTGCGGCAGGCCGTGGCCGTCTTCGGGGCGATAGAACATCAAGGTCTCCAAGCGTTTGCCCAAGGCGTATCGAAGTGCTAGGGCGAATTCCAGCAAGGAAAAGAGGGCGCGCGTGCAGCAATTCAAGATCAGGCCGGAACAGCCGGATGACTGGTGGGAGGTCGAGGCGCTTTATGACCTGTGCTTTGCACCCGGTCGCGAGGCTCTGTCTTCCTATCGTCTGCGCGATGATGTGCCACCGGTGGCGGGCCTGTCGCTTGTTGCCCGCGACGGGCAGGGTATTTTGGCCGGTGCGATCCGGTTCTGGCCGGTCCATGTCGGCGATCATGATGCATTGTTGCTGGGTCCGGTGGCAGTTCACCCGACCCATCAGGGCGAGGGTCTTGGCGGTTTCCTGATCCACGAGGGGTTGCAGGCCGGGCGCGAGAAAGGCTGGGCGCGGGTCATGCTGGTGGGGGACGCGCCCTATTACTCGCGGTTTGGTTTTTCGTTGCTGAAGCATGTGGAAATGCCGCCGCCAACCAATCCTGACCGTGTTTTGGGGCTGGAACTTGTGCCCGGAAAATGGGGCGGGGTGCAGGGCCTCGTATCACGCTGGACCCGCTGAACTATTGAAACTGCCCTGCTGAGTGCCGATCTTTCTGACTGAGGAGGAGGCAGATGCAGAACGTGGTTCTTGTTGAAGAACTGGATGCCGACGCTGAACTGGATCGGCTTGCAGCGCATTACCGGTCCGCCGGTGGCGCGGGGGTGAAACTGCTTAATGCGCTTGGCGGATCAGCGGAATCTCTGCTGGATCAGTTGCCTGAGCCCGTGCGTCTGGGTCTGACCGGCGCGACAGAGCAGGCGCTTTGGATTGCCATGCACGCCGCAGAAGGATCGCGCCGGGCGATACCCGACCAGCAACCTTGGGTGAATACCGTCGTCAGCACGGCCATGGGAGCGGCAGGTGGCATGGGCGGTCTGTCGACTGCCCTGATGGAGCTGCCCGCGACAACAGCCATGCTGCTGCGTGCCATTCAGGGGGCCGCTGCCCGCGAAGGATTTGACCCGTCCGAGGAAGGTGTGAAATTCGATTGCGTCCGGGTCCTGTCTGCCGCAGGGCCCCTGTCAGATGATGACGGGGCTGATCTGGGGTTCTATTCCGTGCGCCTGACGCTGACCGGACCGGCCATGCAGCGCTTGATCGCGGCGGTTGCACCGCGCCTGTCGGTGGTTCTGGGCCAGAAACTGGCGGCCCAGTCCATTCCGGTTCTGGGTGCTTTGGCCGGAGGCAGCACGAACTATGTCTATTCCCGCTACTATCAGCAGATTGCCCGTGTCCATTTCGGATTGCGCCGACTGGCGGTGGATGCCGACATCCCGCATGACGAACTTGTGCGCCGCTTGGCTTCGCGAATGAAATAACGCCCGACTTTTGCAGTCCCGCTTGGTAAGTACCGCATCATGTGGTATGTTTACCCTCAGCAGACCCAAAATAAGAGCAGAAATTCGGTCTAAAAAACAGGCGTTGATATCATTTGAAAGGCGGTAGCGTGAACAACGCGAAGCATTCGCCAACTTCTCGGCGCAAGGCCGGGGCTTGTCCTGTCCATTCACAGGCGGCAGCACTGTGCTACCGGATCCATCAAAACCGGCCCGAGATCCTTTTGATTACCACCCGCCGCTCCGGGCGCTGGATCATACCCAGAGGCTGGCCAATCCTGGGGCTCAGCCCGTCAGAAACCGCCGAGCGGGAGGCGTGGGAAGAAGCGGGCGCTGTCGGTCGGTGCGACAAAAAGGCGATGGGGCGGTACACTTACATCAAGCACCGTTCCAAGAAACGGACACTTTTGTGCGAAGTTGATGTGTTTGCGATGCTGGTAAGCTCAATGGCTTCGGATTTCCCGGAAAGCGACGAGCGCAAGCGGGAATGGTGCGTTCCGGAAAAGGCTGCTTTAAGGGTCAATTCGCCGGAACTTTCCGTATTGTTGCGGGATTTTGGGCAATATCCCTGCCAACTTCTGGCCGGAAGGGCTTGATATTACGGTATTGGTCGGTATCTATTTTGTAACACGTATTTTGGGCGAAACATGATTCAGTACGCATTGAAATGCAGCAACGGCCATACATTTGAAAGTTGGTTTCAATCGGCCGCCGCCTACGACAAACTTGCAGCTGCGGGCATGGTGACATGCGCGGTCTGCGGCTGTTTGCAGGTGGAAAAGGCGATCATGACCCCCCGTGTCCGGCCCGCCCGCAATGCCGTGGCACGCCCGGAACCCGCGCCGGCCGAGCCCGCGCCGATCAATGTTGCAAAACCATCGCTTGAGATCGAAAAGATCCTGACGCAACTGCGCCGCCAGGTGGAAGAGAATTCGGATTACGTCGGTAAGGATTTCGCATCCGAGGCCCGCAAGATTCACCTCGGCGAAGCGCCCGACCGTGCCATCTATGGCGAGGCCAAGGCGGAAGAGGCCAAAGCCCTGATCGAAGACGGTGTTCCGGTCGCCCCGCTGCCATTTGTTCCCAGCCGAAAGACGAACTGACCCGTGCGCGTTGTGATCACCGGGGCCAATCGCGGTATTGGAAAGGCTCTGGCCGACAGGTACCGGAACAGGGGTGATGACGTCATCGGAACCGCGCGCGATGACAGTGCGCAGATCAAGCTGGACGTCGCAGAACCCGCTCATCACGCTGCCATGGCTGAACGGCTGATTGGTCAGCCTGTTGATCTGCTGATCTGCAATGCAGGCGTCTATCTCGACAAAGGACATGGCATCGACGAATACCCGGCAGACATGTGGGCGCAGACATTCGCGACCAATGTCACCGGCGTCTTTCTGACGGTCCAGTCCCTGTTGCCGAACCTGCGTGCGGCCAAAGGCAGGATCGCAATTCTGTCCTCGCAAATGGCTTCGCACACGCGCGCGCCCGGTGGCAGCTACATCTACCGTGCGTCCAAGGCCGCCGCGCTGAATCTGGGGCGGAATCTGGCGGCAGATCTGCAGGGTGAGGGCATTGCCGTCGGCATCTATCACCCCGGCTGGGTGCAGACCGATATGGGTGGCTCGGCGGCCGCCATCACCGTGGATCAGGCCGTTGAGGGCCTGCTCGAACGTTTCGACACGCTGAACCTGGACAGTTCAGGGTGTTTTGAAACCTATGACGGTCAGGCGCACCCTTACTGAGTGGCCAGTGCCGCCTTGGGAATCTCGTAAACCTCGCCGGGGTCGATGAAGATCACCATCATGTCGCCACGCGTTTCGGAGGTGATTTTCGATGTCGAGCTGCTGGATTCCGGCTCGCCATTGGTGAAATAGATCTGCCGCACTTCGCCGGTGCTCAGTTGCACGGCCAGTGTCGCGGTTCCATCGTCGCGGCGACGCAGCTCGGCATTGCACGAGCGCAGAGGTTCACCGGCAATGGCGGCGCAGGGAACGGTACCCAGTGCGTTCTTGCCATCGGTTCCGGCCAGTGTCGCGGATTGAGCAAGAGCGGACGAGGACAAAAGGGCAAAGGCAGCAGCAAGACGGTACATGAAAAAACCTCGTGAAGGATGTGTCAGACGCAGGCTGGCACCGCAGGAACCCATTGTAAAGTCGGCCTGCGCGCCAATCAGGACATCTTTGCGCCCTTGCCCTTGCGCCCCCCCTCGCTTATGAGGCTCGGGACCAGAAATAAAAGGCGCGGAGACACCTGCCCCCATGCCCGTACTCGTGATGAAATTCGGTGGCACTTCGGTTGCCAATCTCGACCGCATCCGCCGCGCGGCCAAGCGCGTGGGCGTTGAAGTGGCAAAGGGCTATGACGTGATCGTCATTGTCTCGGCCATGTCGGGCAAGACCAACGAACTGGTGGGCTGGGTCGACGAAACATCGCCGTTGTACGATGCGCGCGAATATGATGCGGTCGTATCTTCAGGGGAAAACGTTACTGCTGGCCTGATGGCGCTGACACTGCAGGAAATGGACGTGCCCGCGCGCAGCTGGCAGGGCTGGCAGGTTCCGCTGCTGACCACAAGCGCACACAGTCAGGCCCGGATCGAAGACATTCCGACCGGCAACATCAACCAGAAATTCGCCGAAGGCATGAAGGTTGCTGTGGTTGCAGGCTTTCAGGGCATCAGCCCCGAGGGTCGGATCACCACGCTGGGCCGGGGTGGTTCGGACACCACGGCAGTGGCCTTTGCCGCAGCCTTCGATGCCGAACGCTGCGACATTTATACGGACGTGGACGGGGTCTACACCACGGATCCGCGCATCTGTGAAAAAGCGCGCAAGCTGGACCGGATCGCGTTCGAAGAGATGCTGGAACTGGCCTCGCTGGGGGCGAAGGTCTTGCAGACCCGTTCGGTCGAACTGGCCATGCGTTACAAGGTGAAACTGCGCGTTCTTTCAAGTTTCGAAGAACAATCCGACGAGGCCGGCACTCTGGTCTGCGACGAGGAGGATATCATGGAATCCAATGTTGTGGCCGGTGTGGCCTATTCCCGCGACGAAGCCAAAATGACCGTGGTGTCCGTGGCCGACCGCCCCGGCATCGCCACGACCATCTTCACCGCGCTCAGCGACGAAGGCGTGAATGTCGACATGATCGTTCAGAACATTTCGGACGAAGGCCGGACCGACATGACGTTCTCTTGCCCGACCGACCAGGTTGCCCGCGCCGAAAAGGCATTGCATGCCATCAAGGAAAAGGGCGAGTTGAACTACGCTGAGTTAGTCGCCGACAATGACGTCTGCAAGGTATCGGTTGTCGGTATCGGTATGCGTTCGCAATCGGGTGTGGCTGCGAAAATGTTCAAGGTACTCTCGGAAGAGGGGATCAACATTAAGGTCATTACAACCTCCGAGATCAAGATTTCTGTTCTGGTCGACCGGAAATACATGGAACTTGCTGTTCAGGCACTGCATGATGCCTTTGAACTGGACAAGGCGGCCTGAGCATTTCAGCCAAGGGTTTTGCCTGACACCGTAAATTGGTTTGGCCATGGCGGACGGCACCGAAACTGAATCCCGCAAGCTGCTGGGGCGGCTGCGCGAAGAAATGGCGAGCGAGGCCGCCGGTCAGGAACGACTTGACCGGATCACGCATCTGATCGCCGACAGTATCCGGGCCGAGGTCTGCTCGATCTACCTGTTCCGCGATCAGGAAACGCTGGAGCTGTGCGCCACCGAAGGGCTGTCGCCCGAGGCGGTGCACAAGACCCGCATGCGCATGGGTGAAGGTCTGGTGGGCCGGGTGCGAAATCGGGCAAGGTGGTCAACACTGCAAACGCTCCTTCGGCGAAGGGCTTCCGCTATATGCCGGAAACGGGTGAGGAGCGGTTTTCGTCCTTCCTGGGCGTTCCGGTGCAAAGGCTTGGCGAAAAACTGGGTGTGCTGGTCGTGCAATCACGCGAGGCGCGCGAGTTTTCCGCCGACGAGATTTATGCGCTGGAAGTGGTCGCGATGGTTCTGGCCGAGATGGCCGAGCTTGGCGCCTTTGTCGGCGAGGGCGCGGCCCTGTCGCCGCTGCACCAGCAATCGGTCCAGCTGACCGGTGGTCCGGCGCAGGAAGGATCTGCCGAAGGCCATGTCTGGCTGCATGAACCGCGCGTTGTCGTGACAAACCCGATCGCGGACGATCCCCACCGCGAACGCGAGCGCCTGACCGAAGCGGTCGATGAATTGCGCGTGGGCGTCGACAAGATGCTCGAAATCTCGCAGGGCGGCGACAAGGAGCAGCTGCAGGTTCTGGAAGCCTATCGCATGTTTGCCAACTCCAAGGGCTGGATGCGCCGGATGGAGGAAGACATCGCCCGCGGTCTCAGCGCCGAAGCTGCGGTGGAAAAGGAACAGTCTCAGGCCCGCGCGCGGATGGAGCAGGTGACAGATCCGTACCTGCGTGAACGGCTGGCCGACCTTGACGATCTCAGCAATCGGCTGCTGCGCATTCTGACCGGGCAGGGCAACACCAACGGGGCGGATCTGCCGCCCGATCCGATCCTGATTGCCCGCAATATCGGTCCAGGCGATCTTCTGGAATACGGGCGGTCGCTGAAAGGCATCGTTCTCGAGGAAGGCTCTGTCGGCAGCCACGCCACCATCGTCGCCCGGGCACTGGCGATTCCGCTTGTGGTGCATGTCGGTCGCATCACGACCGAGGCTCTGAACGGAGACCACATTCTGGTCGACGGCGACAACGGCGTCGTGCATCTGCGCCCCGAAGACACAGTAGTCAGCGCCTTCCGCGACAAGATCGCCATGCAGGCCAAGGCGCAGGAACGCTACGCCTCGATTCGCGATACCCCGACCGTTACCCGCGATGGAGAGCGGATCCATCTGGTGATGAACGCGGGCCTTATGGCCGACCTGCCGTCGCTGGGCAACTCCGGGGCCGAAGGCGTGGGACTGTTCCGGACCGAGCTGCAATTCCTGATCCGCAACCAGATGCCCAAACGATCGGAACTGGTGACTCAATATCAGCGTGTGCTGGATGCGGCGGGGGAAAAGCGCGTGGTGTTCCGCACGCTGGATATCGGGTCCGACAAGGTTCTGCCTTACATGAAGCACGTGGCCGAACCGAACCCGGCTTTGGGTTGGCGTGCGATCCGCGTGGGTCTGGACAAGCGCGGCGTGATGCGCATGCAGTTGCAGGCGCTGCTGCGCGCTGCCAACGGCCGCCCGCTAACCATCATGTTCCCGTTCGTGGCGCAGGCCGACGAATTCCGCGAAGCCCGCTGGGAGGTCAACAAAACCATCGAGCGGGAGAAACGTCTGGGCCATGTCCTGCCCGAGTCGCTTGAAGTGGGCGCGATGCTTGAAACGCCGTCGCTGGCCTTCGCCCCGCAAAAATTCTTTGACGAGGTCGATTTCATTTCGATCGGCGGCAACGACCTGAAACAGTTCTTCTTTGCGGCCGACCGCGAAAACGAACTTGTGCGCCGCCGTTATGACACGCTGAACGTCAGCTTCCTCAGCTTCATCGAACGTATTGTCGAGCGTTGCAACATCTCGAACACACCGCTCAGTTTCTGCGGCGAGGACGCCGGACGCCCGGTTGAGGCGCTGTGCCTTGCGGCCATGGGCATCCGGTCGCTGTCGATGCGTCCGGCCTCGATCGGCCCGGTCAAAAGCGTTCTGCTTCGGGCAAACCTGCAGGAAGTGCGCAAGATCATCGCCGATGCCCGGCATCGCGGCGAACAGTCGGTGCGGCCCTCGGTTATGGAGTGGTTGCGAAATCAGGGTTGATCTTTGAGCCCATTTTGCCTATTCACCTCACGAGTGTTAGCGATAACATAACCTACGATACCGGTATTGCAGCGATCTGGTGCTAAGGTGATCCGAATGTGTTCTGAAGGAGCCCGGTCATGGTTTCACGCGTAATTCCCGTCAACCCGTTCGACCTTGTTCTGTTTGGTGCATCAGGCGATCTGGCGCAGCGCAAGATCCTTCCGGGCCTTTATCACCGTTTCGAAGTCGGGCAGATGCCGGACGAGGCGCGGATCATCGGCACCGCCCGCACGGAAATGGACAGCGACGGTTTCCGCGATCAGGTGCGCGCATCGATGCAGGAATTCGCGCCCGAGTTCAAAGCAGAAACGCTGGATCGTTTTCTCGAGCGGGTGGAATACGTACCTGTCGACGCGCTGGGCGAAAAGGGCTGGGACAAGCTCGGCAAGGTCCTGCGCGACGATGTTGTCCGGGCGTTCTATCTGTCGGTGGGGCCCAGCCTGTTTGCCGGGATTGCGCAGCGGCTGCAGGATACCGGCCTGGCCACGCCGGACAGCCGTATCGTGGTGGAAAAACCCTTTGGCCACGATCTGGCCTCGGCCCGCGCCCTGAATGAGGGGCTGCGCGCCTGTTTCGAGGAACATCAGATTTATCGGATCGACCATTATCTGGGCAAGGAAACCGTGCAGAACCTGATGGCTCTGCGCTTTGCCAATTCCCTGTTCGAGCCGCTTTGGAACTCCACCCATATCGATCACGTTCAGATCACCGTGGCCGAAACGGTAGGGGTCGAGGGGCGCGGTGCGTACTACGATCAGTCCGGCGCCATGCGGGACATGATCCAGAACCACCTGGTCCAGCTTCTGTGCCTGACCGCGATGGAGCCGCCCTCGAAATTCTCGCCCAATTCGGTACGTGACGAAAAGGTAAAGGTGATCGAGGCGCTGGAACCCGTCGCACCGGCGGACATTGCCCGCGGTCAATACCGGGCGGTTCATGGCAAAGGCGGCTATGTCGATCATGTCGGCAACCCCGCCAGCCGCACCGAAAGCTTCATCGCGCTGAAGGTCCATCTGGGCAACTGGCGCTGGGCGGGCGTGCCGTTCTATCTGCGCACCGGAAAACGCCTGCGCGCCCGAGAATCCGAGATCGCGGTGTTTTTCCGTGACCCGCCACACACGATTTTCCCCAATGTCGGTCACTTGCGCGGCAACGTATTGGTGATCCGCCTGCAACCGGACGAAGGCATCACACTGCGAACCACCATCAAGGATCCCGGTCCGGGCGGTTTCCGCCTGTCGGATGTGGCGCTGGACATGAGCTTTGCTGACGCCCTGGGCGCCGAAGCACAAGCGCCGGACGCGTACGAGCGTCTGGTGATGGACGTCATCCGAGGCGACCAGACCCTGTTCATGCGCGGGGACGAGGCCGAGGCCGCCTGGGCCTGGGTCGACCCGATCATTCAGGGCTGGGAAAACCGCGGTGACCGCCCGGCGCGTTACGATCAGGGCAGCTCTGGCCCCGAGGAAGCATTGATGCTGATGCATCGCGATGGTCGCCGCTGGCGTCAGATCGGAGGTTAAACATGGTTCACTCTGTCATCACCGATGTCACCCAACGGATCATTGATCGCAGCGCGCCCCTGCGCGGTCCTCATCTGGATCGGATGGAGCAGGCAAGATCAAAAGGCGCGGCCCGCGCACACCTGTCCTGCAGCGGTCAGGCCCACGCCTATGCGGGCGCGGGACCGGATCAACAGGCCATGGTCACCGGAACCGCCGGGAATCTGGGGATCGTTACGGCCTATAACGACATGCTTTCCGCCCATCAGCCGTTCGAACGCTACCCGGCCCTGATCCGCGATGCGATCCGCGCGGCGGGTGGCACGGCGCAGGTCGCGGGCGGTGTACCGGCCATGTGCGACGGCGTCACGCAGGGCGAGGCCGGAATGGAGCTGTCGCTGTTTTCCCGCGATGTCATCGCGCTGGCCACAGGTGTGGCCCTCAGCCACAACACGTTTGACGCTGCCGTCTTTCTGGGTGTCTGTGACAAGATCGTCCCCGGTCTGGTGATCGGTGCGCAGTCATTCGGCCACCTGCCGGCGGTCTTCCTGCCAGCCGGTCCCATGACCAGCGGGTTGCCCAACGACGAAAAAGCCAGGGTCCGCCAACAATTCGCCGCCGGCGAGGTCGGGCGCGATGCGCTCATGGCCGCTGAGATGGCCGCTTATCACGGCCCCGGCACCTGCACCTTCTATGGCACCGCCAACACCAACCAGATGCTGATGGAGTTCATGGGCCTGCATCTGCCGGGCTCCAGCTTCGTCAATCCCAACACACCCTTGCGCGACGCCCTGACCGAAGAAGGCGCCCGTCGCGCCCTGTCGCTGAGTGCGTTGGGCAACAACTACACGCCGGTCTATCAGATCCTGGACGAGCGCGCCTTTGTGAACGGCATCGTCGGGCTGATGGCCACCGGCGGCTCGACCAACCTGCTGATCCACCTGATCGCGATGGCGCGGGCAGGCGGTATAGTTCTGGATTGGCAGGATTTTTCCGACATTTCTGCCGTCGTTCCCCTGGTTGCGCGGGTCTATCCAAACGGCCTGGCCGACGTAAACCATTTCCACGCCGCAGGCGGTCTGGGCTATTGCATCGGAACCCTGTTGGAAGACGGCCTGCTGCATCCCGATACGCTGACCGTTGCGGGGCACGGCCTGCACAACTACACCAAAGAACCCAAGCTGGTCGGTGGCGAACTGATCTGGGAAGACGGCGCGGGCCACAGCCTGAACGAAAAGATCGTGCGCCCGGCCAAAGACCCGTTCCAGCCCACTGGCGGCCTGTCCCGCCTGACCGGCAATCTGGGTACCGCCGTCATGAAGGTCTCCGCCGTCGCCCCTGAACACCAGGTGGTCGAGGCCCCGGTCCGCGTGTTCCACGATCAGGACAAGGTCAAAGCCGCCTTCAAGGCCGGAGAATTCACCGGTGACGTCATTGTCGTCGTCCGCTTTCAGGGTCCAAAGGCCAACGGCATGCCCGAACTGCACTCGCTGACGCCGATCCTGTCGATCCTGCAGGGCAGGGGACAAAAGGTGGCGCTGGTCACCGATGGCCGCATGTCCGGTGCGTCCGGCAAAGTCCCCGCTGCGATCCATGTCTGCCCCGAGGCGCTGGATGGCGGTGCCATCGCGTATCTGCAGGACGGCGACCTGCTGCGCGTCGATGCCGTGAAGGGGGAGTTGGAGATTCTGACGCCCGGCGTTCTGGACCGCACACCAGTCACCGCCGACCTTTCGGCCAACCAACACGGCACCGGGCGGGACCTGTTTGCGGCGTTCCGCGGTAACGTCGGCTCAGCCGATGCTGGCGCCAGTATTTTCGGAGCCTGAGCCATGACATCCAAAACCCAACGTACCCGCGAAATCTGCGCCCTGGCACCCATTGTCCCGGTACTTGTGATCGACGATGCGGCACAGGCCGGCCCGCTAGCCGAAGCGCTCGTGGCCGGTGGTCTGCCCGCGCTCGAGGTTACCTTGCGTACGCCTGCCGCATTGGACGCCATCCGCGCCATGGCGCAGGTGCCCGGCGGTGTTGTTGGCGCGGGTACGCTGGTCACGCCTGATGATGTGCGGGCGGCGAAAGAGGCGGGCGCGCAGTTCGGCGTCTCACCCGGTGCAACCGACGCCCTGATTGCCGCCTGCGAGGTCGAGGGTCTGCCCCTGCTGCCCGGCGCTGCCACCGCCAGCGAAGCGATGCGCCTGCTGGAACAGGGCTATGACATGCTGAAATTCTTCCCGGCCGAGGCCTCGGGAGGCGCGCCTGCGCTGAAAGCCATCGGTGCGCCCCTGCCGCAGATAAGCTTCTGCCCGACCGGTGGCGTCTCGCCCACGAATGCGCGCGATTACCTGTCGCTGTCCAACGTTGTCTGCGCTGGCGGCAGTTGGGTAGCGCCAAAGCAAATGGTGCTGAATCGCGACTGGGCAGGTATCGAGTCACTTGCGCGCGAGGCCTCGCAACTGGTGGATTGACGCGGCCGCAACCTGCGTTAGGTTAGGCGCCAATTCAGGCAAGGCGACCCATGACACAGCAAGTTTCCCTCGCGCGGGGGCGCGAATATCTGGCCATTCCCGGCCCCTCGGTCATGCCCGATGCGGTGCTGCAGGCCATGCATCGCCCATCGCCCAATATCTACGACGGCGAGCTGATCGACATGATGCCGGCGCTGACCGCCGACCTGCGCCGCGTCGCGCGCACGCAGCATGACGTGGCCATCTATATCGCCAACGGCCACGGCACGTGGGAGGCCGCGCTGTCCAATGTGATCGCATCGGGAGAAACCGTTCTGGCCCCTGCGTCGGGCCGGTTTACCCATGGCTGGGCCGAAATGGCCGAGGGCATCGGAGCGCAGGTCGACCTGATCGATTTCGGAACCGCCTCGCCGTGGGATTTTGACCGGATCGCCGAGGCCCTGCGCGCCGATAAAGAACACCGCTACAAGGCGTTGCTGGCGGTTCATGTCGATACCTCCAGTTCGGTGCGCAACGACATCCCGGCCCTACGCGCCCTGCTGGACGAACTTGAACACCCCGCGCTGCTTATGGCCGATTGCATCGCCTCGCTGGGCTGCGAACGGTTCGAGATGGATCACTGGGGGGTCGATGTCATGGTCACGGCCTGCCAGAAGGGCCTGATGACCCCCGCAGGTACGGGTTTTGTTTTCTTTAATGAAAAAGCACAAGCCAAACGCGCAGCCATGCCTCGCGTGTCGCAATACTGGGACTGGCAGCCGCGGGCCAACCCCGACCTGTTCTACCAGTATTTCAACGGCACTGCGCCGACGCATCACCTTTACGGTCTGCGCGCCGCGCTGGACCTGATCCATGCCGAAGGGCTCGACCAGGTGTGGGCCCGCCATGAACGCCTTGCACACGCGATCTGGAGCACTTGTGAGATTTGGGCGCAGGGCGGTGCGCTGCAGCTCAATGTCGCCGACCGCGCCTTTCGCAGCCACGCCGTGACGGCCCTGCGCCTGACCGACGGTCAGGGCACGCCGCTGCGCAGCTTTACCGAGCGAGAGCTGGGTTTGACCTTGGGAATCGGTCTGGGGATGGAGGACTGGGACGGCTGTTTCCGGCTTGGCCACATGGGCCATGTGAACGCTCAGATGGTTATGGCAATGCTGGGCGGAATGGAAACCGCCATGGCCGCCCTGAATATCCCGCGCGGCAAAGGGGCGCTCGAAGCTGCGGCAGCAACGCTGGCGGGCTAGTCCGAAAAGAACCGTCTCTTCATCTGGCCAAAAATATCCTCGGGGGGGATCGCGCCTAGGGCGCGATTGGGGGGCAGACAGCCCCCCGGCACAGCGCTTCAGGCCGGTTCCGCCCTAGCCGCTGCAAGCGCCCCGGGCAGCGCGGCCGCAAAGGCATCCAGATCGGCCGCCGCGCCGCAACTAACCCGAATGCAGCGGTTCTGTGGTGCGGCAAAGGGCATCCGCACAAAGATACCTTGCGCCACCAGCGCATCCAGAACCGCTTTGGCAAAAACCCCATCCCGCCCGCAATCGATGGCAACAAAATTGGTGGCCGATGGCAGGGGCACCAACCCGTTCTCCCGCGCGATTGCGTCAATCCTATCGCGCGCCTCGGCAATCCGCCCCTGAACGTCGGACAGCCATGCGTCATCTTGCAATGCCGCCAGCGCCCCGGCCTGCGCCGCCCGGTTCATTCCGAAGTGATTGCGCACCTTGTTGAAGGCTGCTATCAGCCCCGGTGCTGCAATGGCGTAACCGACCCGTGCCCCGGCCATTCCATACCCCTTGGAAAAAGTCCGCATCCGGATCACGCGCGGATCGTCCGCCGCGACCGGTGCCCCTGTTCCTTCCGGCGCACATTCGACATAGGCCTCGTCAAGCACCAGCAGGCAGCCATCGGGCAATTCGTCCAGCGCGGTCACGATATCGGCACCCGCATGCCAGCTTCCCATCGGATTGTCGGGATTGGCCAGGTAGACCAGCTTGGCATCCACTTCTGCCGCCTTGGCAAACAGCGCCACCGGATCTTCTTGATCCTTTGCATAAGGCACCTTGTGAAGCACGCCGCCAAAGCCTGCGACATGGTAATTGAAGGTCGGATAGGCCCCGTCCGAGGTCACAACCGCATCCCCCGGCTCGACAAGCAGCCGAACCAGATAGCCCAATAGCCCGTCGATCCCTTCACCCACCACGATATTCTTCACGGACACGGCGTGATGATCGGCCAGGGCGTGGCGCAGATCGTGGTTTTCGGGATCGCCATACATCCAGATCTCGCTCGCGGCCCGTTGCATCGCCTCAATGGCGCGGGGCGAGGGACCAAACACGCTCTCATTCGCGCCCAGTCGGGCCACGAACGGGGCACCGCGATCACGCTCCTGCGTTTCGGGCCCGACAAACGGGACGGTGGCAGGCAGGGATCGGGCAAGCGGGGTGTAGCGCGGATCAGTCATATGCGCAGATAAGCGCAGGGCGGCGGGTTGGGCAAGCATCAGGTCAGATGATCTGCCCTCACGTCGTGGTGGAACTGGCCATGCCTTTCAGGGCATGATCGGCGAAACAGGATCTGGGAGGCCTCGCATGGCGCGCGTATCCGTTGAATACAAAGACCACATTGCCCACGTCACGCTGACCCGGGGCGACAAGATGAACGCGCTGGATGATGCGATGATCAAGGCGATCCTGGCCGCCGGTCAGGAAGTCGCGGCCTCTGACGCAAGGGCCGTTGTTCTGTCGGGCGAAGGCAAAAGCTTCTGCGCAGGTCTCGACATGGCAAGCTTTGCCAAGATGGCCCATATGGACCCGACTGAATGGCTGATGACGCGCAGCCACCATGACGCCAACGAGATGCAGGAGCTTGCGCTGATCTGGCGGCGGGTGCCGGTGCCGGTGATCTGCGCCATTCAGGGCGTGGCCTATGGCGGCGGTTTACAAATCGCCCTGGGCGCGGATATCCGTATCGCCCATCCCGAAAGCAAGCTGGCCGTGATGGAGATGAAATGGGGCATTATCCCCGACATGGGCGGGATGGTCCTGTTGCCGCAACTCGTCCGCTCGGACGTGTTGCGCCTGCTGACCTATACAGCCCGCCCCATCGGGGCCCAGCAAGCCGCCGATTGGGGGCTTGTTACCAGACTGTCGGATGATCCAATGACCGAGGCGCTGGCTCTGGCCGAAAATATCGCTGGCAAAAGCCCCTCGGCCATCCGTGCCGCCAAGCGACTGATCGAAGTTGCCGAATGCAAGGCCCGCGCCGAGGTGCTGCTGGAGGAATCGGCGGAACAGGTGGAACTGATCGGCAAACCGGATCAGATCGAGGTCATCTCGGCCCAGATGCAGGGCCGCAAGCCCGAGTTCAAGTGATCACCGCATGAACGCCCGGCGCGCATCGCGGGCCATGTTGTAGCGCATCTCAAGATCGGCGATGCGCGCCATGGCCGCTTTGCGGTCTGCGGCATCGGTCAGACCGGCATAGGCCTGTCGGGCCGCGTCCAGCTCTTTCCTGAGACTGAATTCTTCGGGCAGAACACCGGCCTGCGCCATGATCCGGTGCCCGGCCGCAATGGCCGGATCGCTCTGGGCCTCGGTCGAACGATCGGGCAAGGGCTGACCTTCGCCGTCCAGCCCCTCTAACTGACCTTCCGCCTGCGCCTTTTTGATCTGGCGTTCCACCAGTTTTCCAAGTGATCCAAGCATGGCAGGATTATACGCGACCATTGATGCAGACGAAAGCGTTCACCGGGTCCGTTTCGTAACCAGATAAGCAATGCCGCCTGCCGCCAGACCCCAGACCGCCGCGCCCAAGCCGAACACGGTGATACCGGAAGCAGTGATCGCAAATGTCAGGATCGCCGCTTCCCGTTCGGCAGGAACTTCCAGCGCCGCAAACGTCGCGTTTGCCATGACACCGATCAACGCAACCCCGGTCAGCGTTCCCATCAGCAGCGGGTCGGCATGGGCGGCAAACCCGGTGATCGCCACGGCAAAAACGCCAAGCAGACAGTAGAATAAGCCTGCCATGACCGCAGACCAGTAGCGCAGGTCCCGGTCCGGATGGCTGTCCTCGTTCGAACACATGGCGGCGGTGATGGCGGCCAGACAGGTGGCAGGGGCTCCGAATGGCGCGGAAAGAATACTGGCCCCGCCGACGGCCGAGAACAGCCTGCCAGCTTCGGGTGCATAACCAAAACTGCGCATCACCGCGATGCCGGGGATATTCTGCGTGGCCATGGTCACGATGAACAGCGGAAGGCCTATGCCTATGGCCGAGGCCCCTGAGAACGTCGGCATTGTCCAAACAGGGGCAGCCACCAGATGCTCGGGCCGGACCGAGCTGTCGCCCGCGTTCAGAAAAACGACAATCGCCGCCGCAATAACCGCAGCAGGAACTGCGATCAACCGATTGATCCGGCCGGCGACAAACCACGTTACGATGACCGGCAATGCCTGCCAGGGCAGCTCAACCGCCGCCTTGAATGGCACAATACACAGCGGCAGCAGAACCCCACCCAGCATGGCTTGGGCCAGCGTTGTCGGGATCGCAGCCGCCAACCGCCCCAAAGGACGCCACAGGCCTGCCAGAACGGTCAGCGCTCCGGCGCACAGAAACGCGCCTACAGCCCCTGAAAAACCGGCGGCAGGGGTGGCAGAAACCGCCAGCAACGCAGCGCCGGGCGTGGACCAGGCCACGCTGATCGGCTGCCGATACCAGAAGCTGAGGACTATGGCTGCCAGCCCCATCGCAACCGCAGCCATCATAAGGCCGGACGCAGCCTCAGTTGCCGAGGCACCCATGGCGGCAAGGCCCTGTAAAACAATCGGGAATGAGCTGAAAAACCCAACCACCGCCACCACCAGGCCGGTCGAAATCGTCTGCACGGGGGGATGGGAATGCGCCATTTCTGCCTCGGGGTTGTTTGGGCAAATTGCTAACAATTGCAAGCAGTCAGGAACAAGGGGAAAGCCGTGTCACCAAAAGAAAACCCCGCCGACAGGTGGCGGGGTTCGGGATTTGAGTATTTGGGAAAAGATGAAGATCAGGCGATTTCTGCCAAACGGGCAAGGGCCTCGTTCAGCTTTGCTTCTTCTTCTTCGCGGGCGGCGAGGTTGGCTTTGGCTTCCTCAACCACTTCTTCCGGGGCCGAAGCCACGAATTTGGGGTTGTTAAGGCGCCCACGCAGGCCGCCCAGTTCCTTGGCCAGCTTGCCCTTAGCTTTCTCAAGCCGTTCCTTTTCCGCGCCGATATCGATGATATCCGCCAGCGGCAGGCCGAAGGACGCGCCGGGGGCGGCAATCGAGATGGTGCCTTTGGGCAGCTCATCTGCCTTGGTCAGGCTGTCGATGCGGGCCAGTCGTTTGATCAGCGCTTCGTTGCGGTCCCACGCGGCTTGGCCATTCGCGTCGATCACGGTCACCAGCATCGGCACGTACAGACCAGCAGGCACCCGCATCTGAGCACGGGCTGAGCGGGTGTTTTCGATCACCGAGATCACCCAGTTCATCTCACGATCCGCATCCGCGTCGATCAGGTCGGCCGCATAATAGGTCGGCCAGTCGGCGTGGACCACCATCTTGGCACGGTTGCCTGTCAGACCCCAGAGTTCCTCGGTGATGAAGGGCATGATCGGGTGCAGCAGAACCATGCACTGATCCAGAACCCAGCGCATGGTGGCGCGGGTTTCGGCCTGAGCCTCAGCATCATCACCCTGCAGCAACGGTTTGGATAGTTCCACATACCAGTCGCAGACCTTGCCCCAGACAAAGGCATAAAGCCCGTTGGCCGCATCGTTGAAGCGGTAGCTTTCCAGCGCCGCGTCAACCCCTTCGCGTACGCGGGCGGTTTCGCCGATGATCCAGCGGTTCACGGCGGCCTTGGGTTTCAGGTCGGCCACGTCCAGTTGCGGGACGGCGTCGGTGAAGACTTCGTTCATCTCGGCAAAGCGGACGGCGTTCCAAAGTTTGGTGCCGAAATTGCGGTAGCCGGTGATGCGCTCGCGCGACAGTTTCAGTACACCGCCAATCGCCGCCATCGAGGCGTTGGTAAAGCGCAGCGCGTCGGCGCCGAATTCGTCCACGATTTCCAGCGGGTCAATGACGTTGCCGGTGGTCTTGGACATCTTCTTGCCCTTCTCGTCGCGGACGAGCTGGTGCAGGTAGACGGTGTGGAACGGGATCTGATCGACCACGGCCAGTTGCATCATCATCATCCGGGCGACCCAGAAGAACAGGATGTCGAAGCCGGTGATCAGAACGTCCGTCGGGAAGTAGCGTTCCAGTTCCTCGGTCTGCTCGGGCCAGCCCAGTGTGCCGATGGGCCAGAGGCCGGAGGAGAACCACGTGTCGAGGACATCGGGATCGCGCCAAACCGGGTAAACCAGCTTGGTCGGGTCCTGTTCGACTGCATATTGTGCAAGACTTTCGGCGAATTGATGAATCGCCTCCTGTTTGTCGGCGGCTTCAATAACTGCCGCGTGGCTCAGAGGGCTGGGGATGTTGGCATTGTCGTCCAGGAATTTCTCGGTTACCGCTTCAAGGCTGGATGCACATTCCATAACGTTGCCACGGTGCAGCATGCCGCCTTCGTTCAGCAAACGGCCCATCTCGACCAGATCAAGGTTGCCGTCGTTCTCGTCGTCAATGAAGTCTTCGGCGGACAGATCGAGACCATACCAAACCGGAATCTGATGCCCCCACCACAGCTGGCGCGAGATGCACCAAGGCTCGATGTTTTCCAGCCAGTGGTAATAAGTCTTCTCGCCAGACTCTGGGATGATCTTGACCGTGCCGTCCTTGACCGCATCCAGCGCGGGGCCAACGACCTTGGCGGCGTCGACGAACCACTGGTCGGTGAACATCGGCTCAATGACCACTTTCGAGCGGTCGCCGAAGGGCTGCATGATCGGCTTGCTCTCGACCAGCGGCACCAGCTTGTCCGCGCCTTCGTGCTCGGGCTTCAGCGCCGTCGAGCCCAGACGCGGGTCATCTGCGCGGGTCATCACCGCCAGACCGTCGTTGGTGATCTCTTCCACCACTTTCGCGCGCGCCTCGAACCGGTCGAGCCCGCGCAGGTGATCGGGGATCAGGTTGATCGCGTCGATCTCGTTCTCGGTAAACACACGCCCGCGCGCATATTCCTGCGCCTTGTCTGCCTCTTCGGCGTAAGGAGCCCCATCGGCCCGCATCGCGCCTTTGGTGTCCATCAGGCGATACATCGGAATCCCGCCGCGCTTGGCGACCAAGTTGTCGTTGAAGTCATGCGCACCGGTGATCTTGACCGCGCCCGAGCCGAAATCGGGGTCGGGGTAGTCATCGGTGATGATCGGGATCTGGCGGCGGTGCTCTTTCGGGCCAACCGGGATTTCGCATAGCTTGCCAACGATGGGTGCATACCGCTCGTCCGAGGGATGAACCGCAACCGCACCATCGCCCAGCATGGTCTCAGGCCGGGTCGTCGCGATTGAAATGTAATCCCGCTCCTCGCGGAGGATCACATTCCCCTCTTCATCTTTTTCCAAATACTCATATGTCTCGCCACCGGCGAGCGGGTATTTGAAGTGCCACATATGACCCGCGACCTCGATGTTCTCGACCTCAAGGTCCGAGATCGCGGTCTCGAAATGCGGGTCCCAGTTGACCAGCCGCTTGCCGCGATAGATCAGGCCCTTTTCGTACATGTCGACAAAGACTTTGATCACCGCGTCGTGAAAATTCGCAGAGTTTTCGTGCCCCGTGCGCGGGTCGCGCGGCGCGCCTGCCATGGTGAAGGCATTGCGCGACCAGTCGCAGGATGATCCCAAGCGCTTCAGCTGCTCGATGATCGTGCCCCCATATTCGCCCTTCCATTCCCAGACCTTGTCCAGAAATGCTTCACGCCCCAGCTCGCGGCGACCCGGCTGCTGCGTGGCGGCCAGCATCTTTTCCACCTGCATCTGCGTGGCGATACCGGCGTGGTCCTGACCGGGCTGCCACAGCGTGTCAAAGCCACGCATCCGGTGCCAGCGGGTCAAAATATCCTGGAGCGTGTTGTTGAACGCATGGCCCACATGCAGCGCGCCGGTGACATTGGGCGGCGGGATCATGATGGTAAAGCTTTCGTCGCGCGAGCGGTTCGCGCCTGCCTTGAAGGCTCCGGCCTGTTCCCAGGCCTTGTAGATGCGGGCCTCGGCCTCGGCCGCGTTGAATGTCTTTTCCATCGCCATGGGATGCGTCCTGCGTCAACAAAATCGGGTCAGCGCTTGCAATAGCGAATGCACGCAGGAAGGGGAAGGGCGTCTGTGCTAACCGGCCATCCCAAATCGGTCTTTGAAATAGGTATCAACGCGCTGATAGGCTGGATCGTGGAAATCCAGCGTCAGCAGCGAATGGTCCTTGCCCGGATACTCAATCGTTTCGAGGTTTTCGCCAAAGGCGTTTTTCAGCGCCCGCATCAGTTTTTGGGGCGACAGGTTGTCTTTGGCGTACCGCATCGCCAGACCGGGGCCTTTTTGTTCCATGCCCAAACGTGCATCCGAAATGTCCTGCGCGCTCATATGCAGCTTGTCGCCGCCAAAGATCGGCAATGCGGGCTGACTGGCCACGCCTCCAAGAACCGCGTCGTCGGCCATCAAGGTCAGAGCAAAGCTGCCGGTCAGGCACATGCCGATGACACCAACGCCCGCGCTGCCTTCCTGATCCCGGATATGACCCGCCAGCGCCCGCATCCAGCCCGCAACCGGGCTTTGACGCCCTTTCATGAACATGTTGATCTCGCGCCGGACGCAGAACAGCCGTGCAAAGTTCCTGCCCGTCTGAGTTTTGCCGAACGTACCGAACAGGTGCGGCAGATACACCCGAAACCCCGAGGCGTTCAGCCGCCGCGCCAGTTCCAGCGTTTCCGGCCCTATCCCCGGCAGTTCCTGCAGGATCATGATCGGTGGACCTTCGCCCCCGACATAAACGTCATGCGTGGTTTCTGTGCCGGTGCTGAGCGGGGCGGTGAACGGGAATACGGCGTCATGTGTCCAGGTCATGGCGCCGACGCTATACCATTGGGATGCCGCTGGAAATCGAATTTCTTCGCGATCGACTGGACATCGCATATGCGGGGGCTAACCTCGCAGCCACAGCAGCCTGAAAGGGACAGCAATGGAAAAGTTCGGCAAAAGCCAGCCGGTCAAACGGACCGAAGATCACCGCTTTCTGACCGGGCAGGGGCGCTACATGGACGATGCCGTGCCGGACAATGCCATGTATGCGGCCTTCTTCCGCAGCCCGGTTGCGCATGCGCGGATCATAGCGCTGGATCTGGATGCTGCGCGGCAGGCGGATGGGGTCCGCCTAGTCATGACGCTGGACGATCTGGCCGCAACCGGGATCGACACTGTGATGAACGCGGCGATCATGCCCAACCGGGATGGCTCGCAAGGCGCGGCGCCACAGCGGCACATGCTTGCCAAAGACCGTGTGCGCTTTGTGGGTGAGCCCGTTGTTGCAGTGATTGCCGAGACGCAGCTTCAGGCGCAGAACGCGGTTGAGCTGATCTGGATGGAGACCGATGATCTGCCCGCCAAGCTGGATGTGGATGCGGGCGGAGAGCCGCTGCACCCCGAAGCCCCGGACAACCGCGCATTTGACTGGGGGCTGGGCGATGAAACCGCGACCGAAGCCGCCTTTCAGTCCGCCGCCCATACCGTGGCGCTGAATGTGGCGGACAACCGGGTCATCATCAACTCGATCGAGCCGCGCGGCTGTCAGGCCAGCTGGTCGGACGGCCGGCTGCACTTCGCCTATGGCGGTCAGGGTGTCTGGGCGATGCGGGCGCAGTTGGCGCAGAAACTGAAGCTTGAAACCGAGGCGATCCGTGTCACCACGCCGGATGTGGGTGGCGGGTTTGGCATGAAGGTGATGCCCTATCCCGAATATTTCTGTGTCTGCGTTGCCGCCATGAAATTGGGGCAACCCGTGCATTGGATGTCCGACCGGTCCGAAGCGATGCTGTCCGATCATCATGGCCGCGATCTGACGTCTTTGGCCGAACTGGCTTTCGACGACAATCTCAGGATCACGGCTTACCGGGTCCACAGCAAGGTCAACCTTGGCGCCCATAACAGTCATTTCGGGCAGGCCATCCAGACCAGCCTGTTCAGCAAGGTGCTGATGGGTGTCTATGATGTTCAGACCACATATCTGCGGGTCGAAGGGTTCTACACCAACACCACGCAGGTCGACGCCTATCGCGGCGCGGGCCGGCCCGAGGCGATCTATGTCCTTGAACGGGTCATGGACCGCGCCGCGCGCGAACTGGGTGTCGATCCGTGGGAACTGCGGCGTAGGAACTTCATCAAACCTGCGGACTTCCCCTACAAAACCGCAACAGGGGAAACCTATGACGTCGGTGATTTCGATATGGTCCTCAGCCGCGCCGGCGAGCAGACCAGTGGCTTTGCCGCCCGAAAGGCCGCCGATGCTGAACGCGGCCTGATCCGGGGGCAGGGGCTTTGTTACTATATCGAAAGCATTCTGGGCGACCCTTCCGAAAACGCGAAGATCGAGTTCCGCGAGGATGGAATGGTGAACATGTGCGTTGGCACTCAATCGAATGGGCAAGGGCACGAGACGGCCTACACTCACTTCCTGTCTGATCAGACTGGGATACCAATGGACCGGATCGTGGTGGTCCAGGGCGATACCGACCGTCTGGCGCATGGCGGCGGGACGGGCGGATCCCGCTCGGTGACGGTGCAAAACACGGCAACGCTGGCCACAATCGACGTCATGATCGCCGCATTCACGCCTTATCTGGCCGGTAAGATGGGGGTCGAGGAAACCCAAGTGATTTTTGACCACGAAACCTTTCGGGCGCCGGGGTCCAACCTGACACCCACCCTGATCGAGGCCGCCGAGATGGCCCGCGCCGATGGCCGTACCGACCTGTTGCAACACACGGCACGCGCCGATCTGGAAGCGCGCAGCTATCCCAACGGTGCACATGTTGCCGAAGTCGTGATCGATTCTTTCACCGGGGAAACCTGGGTCGACCGCTATACGGTGGTTGATGATTTCGGAAACCTTATCAATCCGATGCTGGCCGAGGGGCAGGTGCATGGCGGGGTGGTGCAGGGCATTGGCCAGGCACTGAACGAACGTGTGGTGCATGATGCGCAGGGGCAACTGCTCACGGCTTCGTTGATGGATTACGCCTTGCCCCGTGCCGCCGGGATACCCATGATTAAGTTTACCTCGGCGCCGGTTCCGTCAACCTCCAACCCGATGGGGATGAAAGGATGCGGTGAGGCCGGGACCGTGGGCGCGCTGGCCGCTGTTGCAAACGCGGTTCAGGATGCGCTCTGGGATCATGGGGTACGGCAGGCGGACATGCCTTTCACACCTCACAGAGTATGGGAGATACTGACACATGGTTCTGTCGCGGCTGAGTAGAAAGGTTCTGGGATGGCTCGGACGGCCGCTTCGCTCCGAGCACTCGGCCGAGGCGCTGCACCGCGAGCCAATCAGCCATGTCATCATTCTGGACGGCACCATGTCCACGCTGGAGCCGGGCCTTGAGACACATGCCGGTCAGACCTATCGCCTGTGTCGGGAAATGGGCAGCCAAGTCTCGGTCTTTTACGAATCCGGTGTGCAATGGGAAAGCTGGAAGTCCTCGCTGGATGTGATGATGGGGCGCGGCATCAATCGCCAGATCAGGCGTGCCTACGGCTATCTTGCCTCGCGGTACAAGCCCGGCGACCGGATCTACTTCATCGGATATTCCCGTGGCGCGTACGGTGTGCGTAGTCTTGCCGGTGTCATCGACATGATTGGCCTACTCAAGGCCGAGCATGCCACCGAACGCAACATCAAACAGGCTTATCGCCATTATGAATGCAATCCAGGCGGAGCAGCGGCAGGTGATTTCCGGCGCAAGTTCTGCCATGACGAAATTGCGATAGAAATGGTTGGCGTCTGGGATACGGTCAAGGCGCTGGGCCTGCGCCTGCCCATGCTGTGGCGTTGGGCCGAGGATCGGCATGCCTTTCACCACCACAAGCTTGGTCCCTCGACCCGCCACGGCTATCACGCCCTGGCGCTGGATGAGACGCGCGAAGTGTTCGAACCGGTCCTGTGGAAATGTACGCCCGAGTTCCGCGGCCATGTCGAACAGGTCTGGTTCCGCGGCACCCATGGCGATGTCGGCGGGCAACTGAACGGCTTTGAAGAGGCGCGCCCACTCAGCAACATCTCCCTGATCTGGATGCTGGACAAGGCAGAACTGCATGGTCTGCCCTTGCCGGACGGTTGGCGCGAGCGTTTCCCGGTCGATGCGTCCGCCAGATCAGTCGGGACATGGAGGGGCTGGGGCAAGATCTTCCTTCTGCGCAAGCATCGCAAAGTCGGTCGGGACCGCTCGGAACATCTGCACGTGTCGGTTTCACCGGATGATCTGCCGGGCTGGGTGCCCATGCCCAACTTGCCTTCTCATCCGGCGCAATAACCGCGACCGGCCATCCACCGCCGTCGGCGCTACAAAATGTTGAATGCCCCTAATCAATCGCCTGGATCACGCAGCGACACTGTCACGTCATCCATGACATAGAACCTGTTCTGATCTGCCGAGGCGCTGACGGAAACATCGACGAACCCTTCGTTGTCAGGGGTGCCGTCAAGGTCGCGCAGGTTCGCCTCGGCAAATGGCGCCTCCAATGAAGCATCACCAAAGACGGCGAGGCGATAAGCCATGTTGTCCGGAAACATCGAGATCAGAACCGTGTGCCTGTCGCCGATGCTGTAGCTGCCCACCGGTGTATCAAACATGGAAATCTGGCCATTGTTGAAAACGACCCGGCCGAAATACCGCCCCAAAACACCGCTATCGACGATCATTCCGCCATCATCCAGAATCTGCCCCTGCCACGT
Organism: Ruegeria sp. AB8; assembly: GCF_056542605.1. Lineage (NCBI taxonomy): Bacteria > Pseudomonadati > Pseudomonadota > Alphaproteobacteria > Rhodobacterales > Roseobacteraceae > Ruegeria > Ruegeria sp. AB8. The sequence goes on along the minus strand of NZ_JBQGAB010000009.1, from coordinate 2,079 downwards.
GATGTAGATTGGCGCGGTTTCGTCGCTGATCGGTGACGTCCGGAAAGTGATATGGTCGCCGGACGTCTCTGTTGCCGGTGGCCGCTCACGGATACTCAGGGAAAGATCGCCGGCAATGGCGTCTTCGGCGGATACGAAGAAGAACTCTTCTGATCCGACACTGATACTGTCGCCGGCGGGTGGCCCTGGCGGGTTGGACAGTGGCGACTGTCCGGGTGTCCCGCTCTCGAAATCCGCGTGAAAAATGGTGCTGCAAGATGTCGGCAGAAGGGCGGCGCAAAGAATGAGTGTGGAAGAATTGATAAATTTCATAGGACACTCCGAAACAAGAACGGATCCCAAACGGACTCAATACAATGCCGCCGGTGGATGCCTTCAGAATACCACAACCAGCATCGACCCGCCCAACGCCGCCCAAGAGCTGACCTGTTCCGGCTTCCGCGCGAATTTGCCACGCTGTGTCATGTCGCCCTGGGAGCTGCGGTGTGACGCGCCAAACTCGTACCCACCAGCAATCGCAGAACACACCAAGACGCGCCACATCTGCCGATTAGCCGCGCGCTCTGTCTGAATTATGTCGGAAGGATTAAATTGCCCAACTACGGGGAACCCCCAATACCGCAGCCCCGCTCGATTTGTTAGTTATCAGACAACGGAGCAACCACACACACACCTCCGTCCAACACTACACGGGGGGCTGGCCGAATAGACCCCCTCACTCATGCCAGCCCCTCAACCCTTTCCCAAAGCCAAAGTGTATATGCCAGGCATCGGACGTCCGGTTGCAGGTTGCGCCCGATCGAAACATCCCGGACACTTTCGAGCTTCAACCTCAGCGCTCAGAAAGAATCTTTCCGGGCACTAGACGTCCCTCTTGGTTCTCCGTTTCTTCAGCATAACCGTGGGTCCGCTCAGATAGGCAGGTTAAAGAGTAGCTCGCCAGATAAGCCATTGGTTGAAATGCTGATTGAACGAAGCACGATCAGATAATCCTTTTGACTCGGATCACCGCCATCGCCATCATTCACATAAGAATACCAGAATGCGATTTTGGCCCCTCCCTGCTGTGAAAGTTCATGCAGTCGGCATGTGATAGGAGGAATTTATGAACAGATTACCCACATGGACAGCCGCGATCCTCAGTCTGGCAGTCTCCGCGCTTCCCGTCGCGGCACAGTCGAGCGACTGGAACTACGAAGCTACGATTTATCTGTTCATGCCTGAGACCAAGACGTCACTGGATTCCCCGAACGGCAACATCGACGCAACGCTGAGTTTTTCGGACGCGCTCAGCAAGCTGGACCTCGCCTTCATGGGTGCCTTCGCGGCCAGTAACGGCCGGTGGAGCCTGTTGACCGATTACAACTACACCAAGCTTTCCATTGACAACGACCTGTCCGGGCCTGCGTTCTCCGGCGTGGAAACGTCCCTCAAGACGCAGTTCCTGAGCGGCTACGTTGGTTACCGCGTCTACGAAGACCCAACTTTGAAACTGGACCTGGCAGGAGGGTTCAGGTGGTTCAACACGGAAACCGAATTCACGCGGTCCCCAGGGGCATTGCCTGGGACGACCAGTACCGTAGACGCCAGTTGGACAGACCCTGTCATAGGCCTCCGCGCCCGCTATGCGATTTCTGATCGCTGGTCCGGTACGGCCTTTCTGGACTACGGAGGGTTCCGAAGTGGCAGCGAGACCTGGCAGATTTTGTTGACGGCAGACTATGCCATAAACGACCGATGGATGATCAGAGGCGGATACCGCCATATTTCGTTTGATCACGAAGTGAATGGTAACGACTTTGACTTCAGCCAGTCCGGCCTGCTGATCGGCGCGACATACGCTTTCAATTAAGTGTTTCTGTGTGGGGTGGATAAGTTTCGCTCTCAATAGTGTTTCATACTTTGACACGCAAAACTCGGCCATTGGCTTCGAAGTTGGTGGAGTTGCTGCCGATAGCGTCGAAAAGACGTGCGCCCCTATTTATCCCGCTAGGGTCAGGACCCATTGATTTCCGCGTGGCTGCGTGAGTCACGGTTCGAAAATCGGGCGGTGACCATGTCTGATCTTTTTTGGCTGAC